>NZ_JBEZHQ010000026.1:0-124173 GCF_040650675.1 Streptomyces sp. NPDC048637 | reverse complement strand
GGCTACACCACTACAACCAGCACCGCCCACACACCGCTTGCGGCAACCAGCCGCCGTACTCACGGTTAATCAACGTCCCCGATCAGTACACCTAGGGGACGGTGGGGCCACCCCCCCCACCCCGGGCTCCGGCCCGGGCCCTAAGGCGCGACGGCACTCGCGATGATCGCGACGACGACGGTCACGCCGAGCATGGCGCCCAGGACGAGGAGCAGCTTCTTCTGTCCGCCCTGCGGATTCGGTTCGAGCACTGGCATGGGCCCAGTGTCGCACTCACGCCTCGTCCTCGATCCGGCGGTCCCGGCCTGCCAGCACCCCCACCGCCATCTGCGGCACCGTGAGCCCGGCCATCAGGGCGATCGGCAGCCCCCAGCCGCCACTGTGCTGGTAGAGCGTGCCGACCAGCAGCGGCCCGGGGATGGAGATCAGATAGCCGACGCTCTGGGCGAAGGCCGAGAGCTTGACGACGCCGGCGGAGCTGGTCGAACGCATCCCGATCATCGTCAGGGCCAGCGGGAAGGCGCAGTTGGCGATGCCCATCAGCAGCGCCCAGGCCCAGGCGCCGGCGGCCGGTGCCAGCCACAGTCCGGTGTAGCCGGCCAGACCGCAGAGACCGAGCAGCACCGCGAGCGGACCCTGGTGCCGCATCCGGGTCGCGAGCCGCGGCAGGACGAAGGAGAGCGGGACGCCCATCGCCATGGTGATGGCGAGCAGCACCCCCGCGGTACCCGCCGAGATCCCGGCGTCGCGGAAGATCTGCGGCATCCAGCCCATGGTGATGTACGCGCCGGTGGCCTGCAGGCCGAAGTAGACGGCCAGCGCCCAGGCGGTCGGCGACGCGGTGATCCGTATCGGGGCTTCCGGGGGCCGGGCCGCGGTGGCCGCGGCCGGTCCGGCGGCGGCCCGGCGCTGCCGGACCACCACGAGCCAGGGCAGCACGGCGAGCGCGGCAAGTGCCGCCCACACCGCCAGACCGGTCCGCCAACTGCCGCCCAGCGCCTCGGTCATGGGGACGGTGACCGCCGCGGCGAGCGAGGTGCCCAGGGCCAGCGCCATGGAGTAGAGCCCGGTCATCGGGCCGACCCGGCCGGGGAACCAGCTCTTGATGACGACCGGCATCAGGACATTGCTGACCGCGATTCCGGCCAGGGCGAGCGCGCTGGCGGCGAGGAAGCCGCCGGTGCCGCCGGCGTACGGGCGCACCACGACGCCCAGGGCGATCGCGGCCATGCCGGCACAGACGATCGCACCGGGCCCCCAGCGCCTGGCCAGCCGGGGCGCGGCGATACCGAAGGCCGCGAAGCACAGGGCAGGGACGGAGGTCAGCAGGCCGGCCACGGTGCCGCTCATGCCGAGGCCGACGCGGACCTCCTCCAGGAGGGCGCCGAGGCTGGTGATGGCCGGGCGGAGGTTGAGCGCGGCGAGGACGAGACCGGCGATCACGAGGCGCGGCAGCCAGCGGCCGGCCATCCCTGCCGCCGGGGCGGCTTCCCCGGGGGCCGGCTGCGGGTGGTCCGGACCGACGGCCGGGCGGTCGGTGGAGGTCGTACGGGGCCCGGCGGCGGGGCCGAGGGTCGCGAGGTCTTCGTCTGCCATAGACGCCATCATAGAATCATGGGATGAATACCTGTCCAACTGATATCGGTAGCCTCAGCTGTCTTGGGCGGCGCCGGGAACCGACAGGGTCCGGCGGGCGCCGCACCGCCGCCGTCCGTCCGCCCCTTCCCCCCGGAGCGCAGCCATGCCTCTGACCTCGCCCCGCCGGTCCGCGCTGGCGGACCAGGTGATCGCGCAGCTGCGCGCCCAGATCACGTCCGGTGAGTGGCCGGTAGGATCCCGTATCCCGACCGAGCCGGCGCTCGTCGAGCAGCTCGGGGTGGCCCGTAACACCGTCCGGGAGGCCGTCCGGGCGCTCGCCCACAACGGGTTGCTGGACATCCGCCAGGGTTCGGGCACCTACGTGGTGGCCACCAGTGAACTGGCCGGGGTGATGAACCGCCGGTTCGCTGCGGCCGAGCCCCGGCACGTCGCCGAGCTCCGCAGCGCCCTGGAGGCGTCGGCCGCCCGGCTCGCCGCGGAGCGCCGCACCGTACAGGACCTGCGGCAGATCGACACCCTGCTGGAGCGGCGCGAGCGGGCCTGGGAGTCCGGGGCGGCGGAGGCCTTCGTGGAGGCGGACGCGACCTTGCACATGGCGATCGTGTCGGCCTCCCACAACGAGGTGCTGGCCGAGGTCTACGCCGACCTCGGGGGCGTGCTGCGGGACTTCCTGCGGGCCGATGTGGGCGGGGAGCTGCGGCCCGAGGCGCATATGGACCATGCCCGGCTGGTGGAGGCGATCCGCGCGGGCGACGGCGACCGGGCGGCCGCCGAGGCGAGTGCGCACCCCTTCGGCTGCCGGCTCGGCCTTCCGGGGCGAGGCTGAGCCACGGGCCGGTGATCACGAGGCACCGGGAGCGCCAGGAGAACGCCGGGAGGGTGCCGGGAGAGTGCCGCGAGGGTGCCGGGCCGGGAGGGTGCCGGGCAGCTCACCTCACCATGGGCGGCCGGCACCGGTTCCCGGCCGGGAACGCGTACCGCCCGCCCCGGCGGACCGGGACGGGCGGTACGGATGCGCTGCGGGCGTCAGGCGCCCATCATGTGCACACCGCCGTCGACGTGCACGATCTCGCCCGTCGTCCGCGGGAAGAAGTCGGACAGCAGGCCGACGACACCACGGCCGGCCGGCTCCGGGTCGGCCAGGTCCCAGCCGATCGGGGCGCGGTGGTTCCACACGTCCGCCAGCTCCTCGAAGCCGGGGATGGACTTGGCGGCCATCGACTTGATGGGGCCGGCCGAGACCAGGTTGCAGCGGATGCCCTTGGAGCCGAGGTCGCGCGCCAGGTAGCGGTTGGTGCCCTCCAGCGCCGCCTTGGCCACGCCCATCCAGTCGTACTTCGGCCAGGCGATCTGCGCGTCGAAGGTGAGGCCGACGATCGCGCCGCCGTGCTCCATGAGCGGCAGGCAGGCCATCGTCAGCGACTTGTAGGAGTACGCCGAGACCTGGACCGCGGTGCTCACGTCCTCCCAGCTCGCCTCCAGGAAGTTGAAGGCGCCCTGCGGGCCGAAGGCGATGGAGTGCACGATGCCGTCGAGGCGGGCGTCCTCACCCTGGTGCTCACGGATCTTTTCGGCCAGGCCGTCCAGGTGCTCCTGGTTGGTGACGTCCAGCTCGATGACCGGGGCGGGCTTGGGCAGCCGCTTGGCGATCCGCTCCACGAGGGAGAGCCGGCCGAAGCCGGTGAGGATGACCTCGGCGCCCTCGTTCTGGGCGACCTTGGCCGCCTGGAACGCGATCGACGACTCGGTCAGAACACCCGTGACCAGGATGCGCTTGCCTGCAAGGATTCCACTCATGCTGATCAGTGACCCATGCCCAATCCGCCGTCGACAGGAATGACGGCTCCGGTGATGTACGCGGCCTCGTCGGAGGCCAGGAAGCGGACCGAGGCGGCGATCTCCTCGGGCTGCGCATACCGCGCGAGCGGCACCTGCTTGACGATGCTCTCCCGCTGCTCATCGGTGAGCACACGGGTCATGTCGGTGTCGACGAAGCCGGGGGCGACGACGTTGACGGTGATGTTGCGGCTGCCCAGTTCCCGGGCGAGCGAGCGGGCGAAGCCCACCAGGCCGGCCTTGGAGGCGGCGTAGTTCGCCTGGCCCGGCGCGCCCATCAGGCCCACCACGGACGAGATCAGCACGACCCGGCCCTTGCGGGCCCGCAGCATTGCCCGGTTGGCGCGCTTGACCACCCGGAACGTGCCGGTGAGGTTGGTCTCCAGGACCGAGGTGAAGTCCTCCTCGGACATCCGCATCAGCAGCTGGTCACGGGTGACGCCGGCGTTGGCCACCAGCACCTCGACCGGACCCTGCTTCTCCTCGATCTCCTCGTACGCCTGCTCGACCTGCTCGTTGTCCGTGATGTCGCACTTCACGGCCAAAAATCCCGCGGGGGGCTCGCCCGAGCGGTAGGTGATGGCGACCTTGTCGCCTGCCTCGGCGAAGGCACGGGCAATGGCGAGGCCGATGCCGCGGTTACCTCCGGTGACCAGAACCGAGCGGCTCAAGAGATCACCCTTTCCGTTTCTGTCCGTCCTGCGTTCGGTACGAAACTATCGGTCACGGCGCCCTTCCGGGGAATCGAGCACGGACAGGCGCGTGCGCCGGTCACTGTCGGGTCTCCACAGAACCACGACGGAATCGCGCACCGCGGCGACCGTCACCGGCCGTGTCGCACCGGGCCCCCGGCGCCCGCGCCACCCTGGCCGACGCACGGTGCCGCAACCCGATGCGCTCTGGGTTGCCGGCGCATCACAGGGCATGATGCAGGCGCCGACCACGGGAGGACTCCTTGCCTGCACCCCATGCCGTTGACGAAACATTCCTGGCGCTGCCGTTGCGCGCGCTGGCCGATGCCGCGCTGGCCCGCGCCCGCGCACTGGGCGCCGACCATGCGGACTTCCGCCTGGAGCGGATCCGCAGCGCGTCCTGGCGGCTGCGGGACGCCCGTACGTCCGGGACCTCGGACACCACCGACCTGGGGTATGCGGTGCGGGTGGTGCACGGCGGGGCCTGGGGGTTCGCGTCCGGGGTGGATCTGACGATGGACGCGGCGGCGCGGGTGGCCGCGCAGGCGGTGGCGATGGCGAAGCTCTCCGCGAAGGTGATCAGGGCCGCGGGCTCCGACGAGAGGGTCGAGCTGGCGGCGGAGCCCGCGCACCCGGACCGCACCTGGGTCTCCGCGTACGAGATCAACCCCTTCGACGTCCCGGACGCCGACAAGACCGGGCTGCTGGCGGAGTGGAGCGCACGGCTGCTGGCCGCCGAGGGCGTGACCCATGCGGACGCCGCGCTGCTGACCGTCCAGGAGAACAAGTTCTACGCGGACACCGCGGGCACCGGCACCACCCAGCAGCGGGTACGGCTGCATCCACAGCTCACCGCGGTCGCGGTGGACCCGGCGAGCGGCGACTTCGACTCGATGCGCACCCTCGCCCCGCCCGCCGGACGCGGCTGGGAGTACCTGACCGGCGGCCACTACGACTGGGACGGTGAGCTGGCCCGGATCCCGGAGCACCTCGCCGAGAAGATGCGCGCACCGACCGTCGAGGCCGGCGCGTACGACCTGGTGGTGGACCCGTCCAACCTCTGGCTGACGATCCATGAGTCGATCGGGCACGCCACCGAGCTGGACCGGGCACTGGGCTACGAGGCGGCGTACGCGGGGACCTCGTTCGCCACCTTCGACCAGCTCGGGAAGCTGGCGTACGGCTCCGGGATCATGAATGTGACGGGCGACCGGACCGCCGAGCACGGACTCGCGACGATCGGTTACGACGACGAGGGGGTGGCCGCCCAGTCCTGGGACCTGATCAAGGACGGCACCCTGGTCGGCTACCAACTCGACCGCAGGATCGCGAAGTTGACGGGCTTCGCGCGCTCCAACGGGTGCGCGTACGCGGACTCCCCCGGCCATGTGCCGGTCCAGCGGATGGCGAACGTCTCGCTGCAGCCGGCGGCGGACGGACCGTCCACGGAGGAGCTGATCTCCGGGGTGGAACGCGGCATCTATGTCGTCGGCGACCGCTCGTGGTCGATCGATATGCAGCGGTACAACTTCCAGTTCACAGAGCAGAGGGCATACACAATCCGGAACGGACGCCTTTGCGGGCAGGTCCGCGATGTTGCCTACCAGGGAACGACCCCTGATTTCTGGGGTTCCATGGAGGCGGTCGGCGGACCTCAGACCTACGTCCTCGGAGGTGCTTTCAACTGCGGAAAGGCTCAACCTGGCCAGGTCGCCGCAGTATCCCACGGCTGCCCTACAGCACTGTTTCGGAACGTGAACATCCTGAACACTTCGCAGGAGTCAGGCCGTACCTGACAGGCAGCACGCCGGGTCCCGAAGTCTGCACCAGATCGACACGCAAGCACAGTGAACCCCTAGGCCACGTCGTCCCAGTCTTCATCGTCGCCCTCATTGGGAGTCAGATGAGACGGGACGATGAGGTTCCTGAAGGGCTCCAGCTTCAGCCCCAACCGGTTGTGCATGGTTCGGGCACCTCGCTCCATGGCTCTGCGCACGAGGTGTCCGTAGACCAGCTCCGTCGTCCTGGTGGTGCGGTGACCGACCCAAGCCGCGACCTCGAACAGTGGGATGTCGGCGTGGATGGCTTCGGAGACGAAGAAATGCCGGAAGCTCTTCGGTGTGTACCGCGGGGTACCAGCCGCCTTGGCCGCATCCTTAAACTTGGTGAGAAACCAGTCATAGGACGGGTGGCGGTCGTTCAACTTCGGGGATTCGAAGAGCCAGCCCCTTTCACCCCACGTACCGAACGCGTCGATGTGGTCGTTGAAGATCTGATTGATGGACTCGGGAACGGGAGTCTGCCGCGCCTGTTCAAAAGCGCGGTGTTTCGTTCCCCTCTTCACGCCGCGTCGATACCCCGAGATCTCCTGACAGCCGTAGGCCGACACCTGGTGATCCACCGTCAGGATGCTGCGTTCCCAGTTCATCGACGCGTCAGCCAGCGCTAGGGACTCGCCTGGTCGCGTCCCACACCCCGCCATTGCCCAGAAGCCAGCGCGAATGAGCTTGGGGGCTTCCGCGATGATTCCTAGAACCTCCTCCATGGTCGGGATGTCTTCGTCAGTGACGGGCGTGATGTCCTGCGCCGAACTCCGACGCGGGTTCGCCTTCTTGCACGGGTTGCGACCGATGAACTCAGCCGCTACCGCGTAGTTGAAAACAGACGAAAGGACGTTCTTGCGTCCGCGGATTCCGTTACTCGTGTAGCCCCTCTCCTTTTGATCTGCCTCCCATTCCAAAATCGTTGACGGAGTGATACCGGCGATGGACTTGTTTCCGAAGAAGGGCCCATAGTGGTTGACGTAGACGCTCTCATAGTTCCTCTTGGAGGACTCTTCGAGAGTTCCCGCCTCAACCCACTCGTACCAGAGTTCTTCGAACGTCTTCTGGCCCGCCTTGGGATTGATGTACGTTCCCAGGTCCTTCTCCCGCTCGACTTTGACCGCAAAGGCTTCTGCGTCTTCGAGCTTCTTGAAGGACACCTGTCGCGGCTTGCCGGCCCTACCCCCGGGCTCGCGATACGAGACCCTGTACGGCTTGTGAGGGCATGTCGGCTTCCTGCGCCGAGGACACGTGCAGTCTTCCTTCTTGATGGTCGCCACGCTTGTTTACCCTCCAGATGTTGATGGGTTAGCGACTATCAGTGAACCTAGTCACCCTGCATACGAGCGTCAACCCAGTTGTATAGATCGCGAGTTCGGAACCGAACGTGCTTGCCAACCTTCAGGTACGGGATCCCCCATCGCCGGTACGAGTCCATGAGGACTCGCTTGGTCACCCCGAGTTCGGCAGCCGCCTGCTCCGGTGTCATCAGCAGGTTGCTCCCGCCCCTCATAGCCCTCTCCCCCAATCCATGGCCCTTGCCGTTCTTCGTCTTCTTTGGCCTCTTTGTAGAGCTGCTGGCACTCCGCCTGATCGGCGGCGATTCCTGCGGCAAGTTCGGCTGCTGCCGGGCTATGGCCGGAGCCGACGTAGCGCCAGGTGGAATCCGTGACCGTGTTCGTCTCCCTGTTCAGTCCGATGCCGCCGCTTTGGTACTCAGCACGGTCGGCACGCAGCGCCGCGTACGTGGTGGAGTAGCGGCGGGACTTGGTGAGGACGTGTCCCCGGTAGCCGAGCGTGTGAGCCCACGCCCGGAGCCTTAGGCCTTCCAGCTCACCCAGACCGCCGAGTCGCCAGCACATCCCCATGAACGCCCGGGTATGTACATTCACGGCCGCGTACGGGATCTCAGCGGCGGAGGTCAGTCGACGGTCAGAGCCTCCTGCCTCGGACACGGACTTGCCGACGTACTTTGCGACGTAGGCAGCTACCCTGTCGTCGGTCACGGGCGCGTTATCGTCGAACGAGCGGATAGGTGCCACGTCCAGCTCAGCGCCCCATCTGACGGTCTGTTCCCCGACTGCTGGCGAGTACGGAGCCGTCACCATTGCCGTACCGACCGCCTCACGGATAGCCGCCTCCAGCCGTGCGACGGTCGCCCATTCCGGCGGGGTCTCGTCCGGACCGGTTGGGCCGTCCAGGCGGACGACTGCGTGGAAGTGGACCGCCGCCCGTTGCTGGTACTCGGCGACCTTGGCGAAGGAGAGCCGGACATGGTGGCGCAGACGGGACTGAGCGATGCCCACCGAGGTGGCCAGGATGCGCCGGACGCGATCACAGAACCGGTTCCAGAGCGAGCCGGCATGCGCGTGCCAGAGCACGTGTCCTGCGTAGTCGTAGCAGTCAGGACAGAGCGGTTGTCCCAGCAGCGGGTCTGTGGCCGTGTGCACCAAGTGGCAGCCGACCAGGCGCCCGTGCTCGCAGTTACCGCCGTCACGACGAGGCAGACACGGTTTCCCCTCGTCGGTGAGGTGGTGTACCTGCCCGAACGATGGTGCGGTGAGGGTGACGAAGAGTCGCGGATGGTCCCGGACGACCGCCGGAGTGCCCTTGCCGCCGCTCAGGCCGGAGCGGACGAGCTGAAACGTATCGCCCGCGTGCAGACGCGAGCACGGCCCGCAACGTGTCTCTCGCCGGTTGCGGCACCGCACAGCCAGCCGCCCGCCGGGTTCGCCCGCAGTGTCGAAGTGCCGCAGCACCTCCCCTGAAGCCCCATCCCGGACAGTCGTGTGACCGGACAGGTAGATCGGGTGAGCGCAGCCGCCCACGTTGCGGATCTGTTCCAACCAGCGATTGAAGCCGGGGTCAGCCACCAGACGCACCATGTCGCGTTCGGTGGCGGACAGGGAGCGCATGCGCTGATCCAGGGCGAGCGTTTCGCGGCGGGCACCCTCATCAGTGAAGGGATTGCCGACAGTGATCAGGTGACGCATGGAGGGGACCTTTCACGGGCCGCAGCCCGGTTCCGAAGTTCCTTAAAGGCAGAGGGAGTGATCCCGTAGTCGTGGCGGCACGCCTTTGACCAGGGGATTTCATATGGGGCCGTTGCCGGCTGAGCCGGCTGCAGCCGAGCCGGAGGGATCAGCCGCAGCCCGGGGACGGAGCCGCCCGCCCGCATCACGTCGAGGGCTTAGGGGCCTTAGCGAATGCGGAGCGGGCGGTGTGACCTCAGAGCGCCTTGGCGATCAGGTTGACGATCCACGTCACCATGTAGCCCATGGGCGTCAAGGCGAGGTAGAAGCCCATCAGGGCAATGGCGATGGCCTGCCACGCCTTCACCTCGCTCGACCGGACGAGCATCACGACGACGACCGCGAGGAACGTCACCAGCCCATAGATCTGACCCTGCGTCATGCTGCCTTCCCTCCTTCCGCTACAGCCGTTACGAGTGCAGGCATCTGCGGTGTCCGGTGCGCGTTCTCGACAGCGGTAGCCCGCGCCTGTTCCGTCGTGGTCAGTTCCGAGCGGGCACGCATCCAGCGCCCGCCGACCGTGGTCACGGCCACGCCCTTTTCGTCCTCGGTGATCAACTGGGCCACCGCGACGGCGTCAGGAGACAGATCACCCAGCGCCATTTCCGCTGTCGCGGAGTCATTCACGCGGTGTGCGATCCGGCCCGAGAGCTGCGCCCGCAGCGCCGTCACGCCGGGCCCGAGCTCTGCGCCTACTCGCTGGCCCGCCACGATCAGGTGGAGTCCGAGGCCCGCCCCAAGCTGTGCGAGGCGGAGCAGCATGGTGGAGCACTGCGCCGCTTCGTCACGGGAGACGCGGGAGCCGTCCGACAGGTACAACTCCGCGATCTCGTCCACCAGGACCACCACAGGCGAGGGCCGCTCTGTCTCGGGCAGTTCCCACACCGAGCGCACGCCCGCCGCGCGGCAGGCGGCCATCCGGCTTTCGATCTCTGCCACCAGGGCACCCAGCAGCCCGACAGCTTCGGCTCGGGTGCAGGCGAGCGCCGACAGACGCGGCTCGAACAGTCCCAGTTCCATGCCGCCCTTGCAGTCGATGCCGACCAGGGCGACCGGCTGAGAGGCGAGACGGGATACCCAGGCTGCCAACAGCGTGGACTTTCCCGAACGGGTAGCGCCGACCACGAGCCAGTGGGGAATTCGGCGAAGGTTCAGTTCCCAGGCGCCGCCATCCTCGATCTGGCCGACCCGAGCAGCCAGCAGGGGAAGCGCGGGCCGGGGCGCCGCCTCAGTCTTTCCCTTCAGCGAGTCCGCGGCCGTGACAGTCACGATCAACTCCCCGCGTCGAGGCCAGGTGACCCGTACGCGCTGCACCCGCCACGCATGCTCCAGGGCCTCCGTCGCTACCAGGAACGGGCGCGGAGTCTGCCCGGGGTGCAGGCGGACGCGTACCACCAGACCGGTACGGGTGACCCGAGGCATTCCCAGGCGCGGCGCCACAGGCTTCAGCGCGGTTCCCCTGACCGCCAGGTCACCCACGACCGCCCGTGTGGGCTTGCGGGTGATGGACAGGTCGTTGATCTGACAGACCTGCTTCCAGCGCCACCGCATCCGGAGCGCCGTGGCCGGGAACCCGACCAGGTACCAGCGGAGTGGAAGCGAACGCCAGTTGAAGCCGTTCTTCAGCAACCACGGCTCCCACCACCGTTGGGTGAGCACGCCGAGGATCAGCGCGGCCGAGGCCAGCCACACCACCAGCGACCACACCATTACGTCTCCTCCTTTCGTTCGTCATCGAGATGGACCAGCACCCGCCGCGCGTGGAAGGCCGCCAACTCGCCGTTGCGTTCGGCGAGTTGCAGCAGCCACGCCACGGTGTCCAGGTCCGTCATCACGTCCAGCAGCGAGGCCACGCCGCCCAGCACCTTCAGGTGCACGGTCAGCCGTTTGGCGTCGCGAACGTCCACATCACGCATGGCCATCAGGACTCACCCCCGGGCGCCTTGCCCCTAGCCGGCCCCGGGTTGCCGGCGGCCCCACCAGGAGGACCGGCCGGAGTGATCCCGGAGGCACGGAACGAAACGCCGTGCCGATCGCCGATCGCCCAGGCCGTTGCCACCAGGTCCGCCACCTGCACCGGGACGCCCTCCGCGACGCCACGCGGCTCCACCGGAACGGAAATCTCGATCACGTCGGCGCGTCGCCGATCCTTCTGCCGGACCGAGATGCCGACCGTGTAGATCGTGTTGCCGTCCCGGTCCTTGCGGACTTCGCCGGTGTCCGGGTTCACGCGAGGCTCCGGCGGCACAACGCACATGCACGTACCGAGTCGCCCCACATCGATGGGCATTTGCTGCATGAGTTGTCTCCTCTTTCATCGGGACGGCTGCACGCTTCTCGTCTGCGTGCCTCTCGTCCTAATAAGTAAGGAGCATGCGCCACCTTGACGGAGGCAGGCAACCCCTTATTCTGACGAGTGACAGACTGCTGCCTATATCACCTGACACTGAAGACCGATGTGGACCACTGGAGCTACCGATGCCGCGCGAGATCATCCGTCACAACGCGATTTACATGCAGGTTGCCGACCAGCTAGCGCAGGCCATCAAGGCAGGTGAGTACGAGGCCGGAAGCAAGCTTCCGAGCGAGACGGAACTCATGGACACCTACGGCATCAGTCGCCCCACAGCGCGCGCGGCAGTCTCCGAACTGCGCACCATGGGACTGGTGGAGAGCCGTCATGGACGAGGCACGTTCGTGCGCCCACAGAATGCACCCACATCAGCCCTTGCCAGGACGATCAGCCGTTCAGGCAAGCGTTACGGCGTCCCGGAGCTGGCAGAGAAGGAGAAGCCGTGCGTGACACGCGTCCATGTCCTTGGTACCCATGCCGAACTCTTGCAGCGGCGTGAGGAGGACGCGGACGACGCCTTCAGCGCTGATCACCTGATGACCGATCCGGATACCGGCGCCCGCATCTCACACCGGGTGATCATCCCCCTTGATGTTGCCTCAGAAGCGCCCACCCTGGCCGAGACGCCAGACGCACCCGTGACCGACCTATACGCGCACCTTGCCGAGGCCGGTCACACCCTCACGTGGCAAGAGTTCGTGACCGCGCGGACCCCGCTGCCGGACGAGCGCGAAGTGCTCGGCCTCACGGACGCAAGCCCGATCCTCATTACCTACCGCGTCACCTACGGCACCGATGACCGGCCGCTGATGTGCGAGGAGCTGCACACCGCCGCCGCACGGTCCCGACTCGTCTACCGGATCACCCCCGAGAAGGCACCCTCCAAGCGCCCCCGCCAGGCCAAGAGCTGATCGGTGTAACTCTTCTTCACTTCATCAAGGGCGCGCCTGCGGCGCGCCGGGCGGAGCCGGGCGCCCCGTCCGGGCTGCGGCCTTCGGCCGGTCCCGGCCGGACGCCCACCGCCCTGCCAGCAGCAGCACCCTGAACGTGAGAAGGCCCCCGCCAGCAGAGCCAGCGGGGGCTTTCCCGTGCCCTCGGAGCGCCGGGACGAGCGACCCCGGCCGGGGCGCGCAGCACCGCGTCAGCGGCGGCACGTCCGTGCGTGACGCTCGGCCTTGGAACGGGGCGACCCGAAGCCGGTCACAATCTGCCGCTTACGGCACCCCGCGCAGACCACCCAGCTCACGCCCCGCCCATCCTGTTCAATGTGCACCTCACTGCCCAGAGCAGTTTTGAGGTTCCGTCCCCATCCCATCCGACACCCCGATCTCCGCCTTAGCCGGCCCCAGCAAGCCGGCCCGGCAGGTCAGTACGTCATCACCCCTGCGGGGCGATCCGGCAGTAGCGCGCCCGGAAGTCTCCCGCGGCCTGCGGCACCGTGATCCCCTTCAGCGCCGTTCCCGCGCCATGCAAGGCCGTGTGGCGCTACGCGCCGCGCGCGATCTCGTGGGGGGCTCCTCCGGCCCCCACCCCCCACGACCAGGTGACCCAGCCGACCACCGTTGTGGTCACCGGTCAACACCCCACTACGCGGCCCGATTTCGGCCGCATCTTGGGTCCTCCAACAGCCGCACCAGGGCCCGTATCGCGGCCGGAGACAGCCACACCACACCCTCACCCAACGGGCCAGCGTGCGGAGATGCCCGCACTACCTCAGGGTCACAACCCGCCTTAGCCGCCGCTGTGTTGAATACCGCCGTAGCGTCTTCCGCATCCCGCCAACCGGTCAGGTAGTCCCCGCCACGCACCCAGAGACCTTCACCATCACCGTCATTGACCCAAGGAACCGCGTTCAACGCCCACACCCCCACTTTCTCTCTCGCTCTGTTCCACGTTGCCGCACGCCACCGAGGAACAATCCAGCCAATCAGGCGTCAGGTTGGCGCGCAAGCATCTAGACCGCTGATGCCTAACTAATCGAGAAAACCGTCTGACTGGAAGGTATTTTCCTGGCACGCGTTCGACCCCCTCCCATCAAACGAGAGGGGGCCGAGCCTTCGTTGCGATCAGCCGCCGCCGTACAGCAGGCACTGAAGCTCAGAGCCAGACGCGCAGGTCGGAGGGGTGATGTAGCCGTTCTGCTTCACCCAGCCGACAGCCCCCGCAGGCAGACCGCCAGCAGACGGCCGCAGGAGCCGGACCTTGTCCCACTGCTCAGGGCCGGGATTTCTGGCAGTAACTATCTCGACCTCATCCTCCGAGTACAGCATTCCTCGCGCCGCATACGAAGTATTCGGCCCCGTCCGGAAATTGAGACCGCCCACCATCACCAATTCCGAATTCGGTTTGCTCGGCGGAACTTCCGAGGCGTAAGCCGTTCCGATACCAAGACCCGCCATCGCCATAGCGCCGACAGCAGCGACGACTACCCGCAGACGCATGGGCTTCGACACAGACCTCACAGTGAACTCCCCTTCCAGGATCGATGACGAGCACTCCCGGAAGCCCGGTTGGGCGCTCGTCCTAACGAGTCACCAGCATGAGGGGCGGGCGGACGTGAGGCAACCTCTTATCCTAATAAGTTCGCCCATGAAGATGCCCCGTCACGCCCCCGGCTCAGGGGATGACGGGGCACCGGCCGTACTGGCGCGCCAACGCGGCCCCGGGCGGTCAGACGGTTCCGAACGCGCCGGCCTTGACGCCCACCACGAAGGAGGCGAACGCATCAGCGGTGAAGTCCAGCACCGGACCGTTCAGGTTCTTGGAGTCACGGACGGGGACGATGCCATGCGAAGCAAGGTTCGTGGCGACCGCAACGCACTGGCCGCCGTTGCCGCTGTATGAGGACGTGATCCAATGCAGGTCTTCGGTCGTCACGAGGTGCCCTTTCGAAGCTGTTCGATCATGGCTACGGAAGCCGCCTGAGAGAGGGCTTCGGCCTGTAGCTGATGGTAGGCCGTCAGTATGGGCAGCACGAACAGGCTTTCTCGTTCGAGGTGCCCACGCTGCGTTGACTCGGCGTACGACATGAGCGAGCGGTCAGGCATCGTGAGAACCGTGATGGGCAGGCTGAACGGCCTGCGCGCTCCCATGGTGAATGGCGCAACCTGCAACACAGTGTTCGGCCGTTCGGCGAACTCAAGCAAGCGCGCGAACTGAGCACTCATGATCGCGGGTGGCCCCATTGGTCGGCGGATGCATCCTTCATCAAGCACCGCGGCGATCAGAGGTGAGGGCGACCGCACCAGTGCGGCTTGCCTCCTGGCCACCAGTTCCACCCGCTCGTCCGCTTGCTCTGGGGTGATCGCCTCCCGCCGCACTGCGTCTGCTTCCAGCGTCGCCGCGTACTCCGGCGTCTGGAGCAGCCCAGGGATGACACCTACCTCATACAGCCTGATCTCTGCTGCCCGCGCCTCGTGCGTGACGTACTCCGGGAAGCCTTCAATGAGCGCGGTTTGCCGTGCAGCCCGCTCCTGACGCTCGAACTTGTCACCTGTGCCGAAGGCCTTGTCAGCGCTCGCCGCGAAATGAGGAGTTGGAGGACGCCGACCAGTTTCTACGGCCGAAATGTGCGTCCCGGAGTACCCCATGCGCGTCCCAAGCTCGTCCTGCGTCCAGCCGCGCTCATCGCGCAGCGCACGTAACCGCTGGCCGAAGCGCTCACCGGGCGACCCTTCAGGGTCCAGTTCTTTACGGTTCACCATCTTGGCGCTCAACTCCCCGAGCAATTCACGCAAGTTGAAGACAGCCTGACTGTAGGTCACGCTGAACTGGCTTGGTAGTGGAAGCGCTACGGAGAGGAGCGGACGTTGGCCCGGAAGCAGTCTCCCAACAAGCCCCACCCTCACCGTGCGACGGCCGGGAGGAGGAAGAGTGAACCCCGACTTCCCCGAGCGCGGTGAACCCCCGATGCGGTCCGCATTGAAGGCGCCGCCATGTGACTGTGAGCACCCGATGTGCCCCAACGTGAAGAGCCCAGATGCCACCGTGCAGCCGGAGCAAGAGCGAGCCGCCAACAGCGACAGCGAGACGTTGACACGCCTTCGTGCGCGGGTGCACCAGGACTACGCGCGGTGGCAGCAGTACGGACCACTGGGGCGGTTGCTGTGATAGAGGAAACCAGAGTTGACCCCTTCGCCGACACACCATACGCAAACAGCCCCAAAGGCTGGTGGACGAAGTACGGCGGCGCGATGGACGTTAAATCGGGCGTGATCCATATTCCGCTTGGTTCCCCGCACGTTCCATGTCGATGGCCCCGCTGTACGCAGGGATGCCCGGGAGGGAGTGCGCAGACGTGAAACGCGTATGCGAAGTGGCTGCCGCTTTTACGGGACCACTGCTCATCATCATGATCAGTGGCTCATGTGGATTCGTCATCGGAGCTTCATTCCGCCTCTAGGCTCCCACCCCTACCGAATATCGCCGGATCAATGCTCTCCCACATAAATTCGGAATCCCGGTAGGGGTGGGCCTCAACTCCGCAATTAGGGGAGTTCCCGGGACGTCGGTACCCCATCGCGGCCGGCGGTCCAACTGATTGCGGGTGCCCGGCCTTTCGTAGGGGAGGGCCGGGCACAACCAAGCCAACAACAAGGAAGATGGATGAGCGGGCAGCATTCCATAACCACATCGGTCTATGTCACTTCGAGTGGTGGCCGATACCACATGGCCAACGACTGCGTGGCACTTGGCAAACACAAGGCCCCAAGCGTGGTGGTGGTATCGCTGACCAAAGCCCAGCGGGCACGCAAGAGCCCCTGTCGGTTCTGTGACAACCGCTCTGGAACTTCCAACTAGACCCCCGGCAATCGAGTCCGCCGGGCGTGCTCCTCACGGAGGGCCCAACAAACCACACCGGCCCCAGTCTCGTTTTTCCCCAAGTCTCCGGGACGAAGAGGGGAGCACGAAAGGCCATCCGAGGTTCCAGACAGCTTCGGATGGCCCCAAAACGCCGCCTTGTACTGAAACTCATCGTTTTTCGGTACGGGGCGGGCAACACCCATCCTGCTGCCTTCCAGGGCAGCGGAAGCCGGGTGTGCAAAGAAATACACACAACCGAAAAGGAGAGTGCAGCAGTGACTACCGTCGAACTCCCCAGCGCTGAGCGCGTAGCGGAGCGAGCAACGGAAATCCTGGCAGCAGTTGAGGCTGACCATGAATTCCCCGCCTTCGTCGCGGCCAGCCTCAAGTACGACTCCGATTGGCAGTGCTTCACCGGCTCCGTAGTTGTCGCCGAGTACGACCAGGAGCAGGACAAACACGGGCTCTTCGCGGAAGGGCTCAAGGCCCTGTGCCTCAAGGCAGCCATGTTCGAGATGACCGGCGACGAGAACGCGGCGGAAATCCCGATCGCTGTCCCCGTGGACGAGATGACGCACGCGATGATCGCGCAGCCTCAGCTTCTCGCCCGCATCACGGCGCGGGTCGGTGCGCCCATCATCCACCAGACCGACCAGGAACACACGGATTGGCGACCGGAGGACTTCACCCACCAGGCGTATCGGGCGGCATGGGGCGAGCCGCCCGCCCGCTTCTGGATCGACGCGGACGAAGTCGCCCGCCGGCTCAAGTGGCTCGACGAGAAGTATGCGGCCATGGGCTTCCGAAAGCAGGGGCAGGCGCATTCCTTCCGCTTCACCGCGGATGAACTCGCCAGCGTTGCTGCATAGCGGCTAGCTGAGCGCCTGCCGAAGAACCTGGAGCGGATCTAGCGTCGGGAAGTCGCGCCGAATCTGCTCTTGCGCCTGAGCAATAAGAGATTCGAGCAAGACGGGCGCAGCCCCGTACAGCACGTCATGCAAGTACGCCACCAGCGCGGAAGGGTCGGGCGGCAACTGCAATTCGGCGGTCAGTGGCACGTTTTCGCTCTTGTAGCGAGCCGCAGGCAGCCCGACCTTTTCCGGATGGACGCAGACCGGTGTCCCGTCACTCAAGTACCGGTGTCCGTCCCCCTTGCTGAAGGGGCATTCCGGCGTCGGACGCTCGAACACGTCGAACTCTCCAACGGCGTGGAAGCGGGACGGACAGATGCCGCAAGCACCGTGGTGTACGTCGCCGTTCACGAAGGGTTCAGGCATAGCCGGAGCCTAGCTTTCACAAGCATCACAGACACCCGTTTCGGACTGCAGTCACCCCGCGCGGGGATGAGCGACGAGACGGGTTGCAGGGCCCGTTGCGGGGCCGCTGGGCGTGTTCCGCAACGGATGAGGAGCTAGCCCACGGTGCGCACCGTGCAAAGTTCCGCCCCCGTCCGTGCGTTGCCACCATGACTCACGGACGGGGCTCTTGTGCCTCAGACGGAGGCGTATCCATGCATCACTGCAATCTGTCCGCCCGCGCACCCTGTGCGGCGCGCCCTCGGCCCCACACGCGCGAATCCAGATCTCCGGACTCATCTGCTGCGGCTGCGGCCATCCGGTACCAGTTGACCGCCTTTTCGCCGTCGCTGCTGGGAAATGTATTGGCACACAAGGTCATCAACCGAGCAGCGACGGACCAAAGTCGCCGGTGTCCAACTGTTGCTGATGGCAGGGGACCCCGATCTGTTGTGGCAACCCTGGGCCGACCACCGGTGAGGCACGGCGATGACCTCACCGACATTCATCCTTCACTCATCGGAAACCGCTCATGCAAATAGAGAAGTATCAGTGAGGCGACGGAACGTGGCTTCCAACCCAGCTCCTTGACGAAGGTCGATCTTTTAATCAACTCCCTCGCGCGCGCCGCCATGTTCTCGTCGATTTCTAAATTGAGGTTCGTGCGTTGCCTGCCGGTGTCGACCTGCATAGCTAAAGCTTCTTTAGGCTGCGGCCGGAAAGTTCCATCCAGAAGCTCACCGAGGGCTTGCTCCCCGAGACTAGAGAGATCGATACCAGCATTTTCGGCGGACGATCGAAAGTGATCCCTCTCGACATCCCACACGTAAATCACAATACCTCGCTTGCCGCTCTCCGTGATGCGAGATGGAAGTTCAGCTAACGTATTAGCGGAATACGCTTCTACTCCCGCCTTGTCGATGTACACCTCGACCAGGAGGGACCATTCACGAATGGTGTCGGAGGACAGTACAGACCCTGCGGGGATCTGCACCCAGGTCGGCGGCTCCTTGACTCTCCTCAACACCTCGGTGAGGTTTACCCAGAAGAGACTTCCTAAATCCAAATCATAGACAACCCCCAGAACAGGGATGCGGCTTCCCCTCCAGTCGTCATAGTGGTCATCGATAGGAACTGCGTATCCGCGGGCACGCTTATATTTCTTGCCGCTCTTTACTTGAATCGCCACGACGTGCCCGGTACGACGACCATCCCGTGCCAGAGAAACGATGAGGTCTTCTCCGTAATCGCTACCCCCGTCGACCTCATGGACAATGTGATCATGCTCCTCCAACAATGCCCGCAGACTGTTCACGCCTGCCCGCTCAATGCGACGGCTCGGACGGATGGTCGTCATCGCCCTCCCTAAACTTCGTCCGGACATCTACGACGGCCCCACCCACCCCTCCGGGAGGGACCTTTTCCAGTTAG
Organism: Streptomyces sp. NPDC048637; assembly: GCF_040650675.1. Lineage (NCBI taxonomy): Bacteria > Bacillati > Actinomycetota > Actinomycetes > Kitasatosporales > Streptomycetaceae > Streptomyces > Streptomyces sp. NPDC048637. The sequence goes on along the minus strand of NZ_JBEZHQ010000026.1, from coordinate 105,309 downwards.
CGTGTCTACCGCCTTCGCTGGACGCACAACAAGTCCCTAAGCGCCCTCGCTACCCCCGCGTACTGCTGGAGGATGCCTGGGCGCTCAGCTGGTGCTGTACCCCGCAAGCAGACGCACATACCGCCAACGATGGCGACGCAGATGAATACGACTCTGAGAAGCAGAGCGGCCGACAAGGTGAACATGGCTAGCAGCGCGACCGGCGATGCGCTGGCTAGGTCGGTGATCTTTCCCCACATAGAAAACTCCTCCACGGAGGCTGCGTGCCGTCTCATGGAGGGTGGCGAACCTGGCTCGACCCCACGGGACGGGAAATTTCTCTCCTGGCCGGCGCCCTCGAAGGGAAGCGCGTCCGAGTGGGGTCCGCTCTCGGTAGCGTGTGGGAGCTAAGCTCCACTCTCTTAAAGTAGCAGCTCGACACCCCTGGGCCATAGGTCTTAAGGCATGCTCATGTTCTTGCCAAAGGCGGAAGCTTGACGCCTCACTCCACTTGCGCCGATTCGGAACCGCTTGCCACAGGGGCCGATCTCCCCCCTACGGCAGCACGGAACCCACTCCATAGGCTCTGCTCCCAGGTCGACACCAAGTCATCACCAGACCCCGCACAGTCCGGTTTGAACTGGTATGAACAGGGATTGAGGGTAGACCATGATGAGCCGCCTGACCTGCACAGATGCCCGTCAGAGGGGTATGCCCTCCGCTCGTACGGTGAACTTCCAGTTCACGCAGCAGAGGGCGTATGCGATCCGGAACGGCCGTCTTCGCGGGCAGGTGCGGGATGTCGCCTATCAGGGCATCACTCCTGAGTTCTGGGGTTCCATGGAGGCGGTCGGAGGACCGCAGACGTACGTCCTTGGAGGCGCTTTCAACTGCGGAAAGGCTCAACCTGGCCAGGTCGCCGCGGTGTCCCACGGGTGCCCGTCAGCGCTCTTCCGGCAGGTGAACATCCTGAACACCACGGAGGAATCGGGCCGGTCCTGACGGGGAGCGCGCCGTTACGCCTTGCGGCCGGGCCGCCGCCCGGCTGTCGGGGGGCGGCGGACGATGTCGTCGGAGCCGTCAGGCTCGCCAGGCGGGAGGGCCTGCGGATCGCGGTGCGCTCCGGCGGCCACAGCTGGTCCGCCTCACACCTGCGTGACGGCACGGTGCTGATCGACCTGTCGAATCTGCGGCACGTCGCGGTCGACCGGGAGGCGATGACCGGCACCGCCCAGCCGGGCATCAAAGGATCCGAGTTCAGCGCGGTGCCGGCAGATCAGAACCTGTTCTTCCCCACGGGGCACTGCTCAGGCGTCTCCCTCGGCGGGTATCTGCTGCAGGGCGGGTTCGCCTGGGCCGGGCGGGACTACGGACCGGCCTGTATGTCGGGCACCGGCATCGACGCGACAGCCCGCACGCCCGTCGATGGCCTACTCCGTGGAGGACGAGCTGTATGACGCGCTCTATGCGGCGTGGACCGATCCGGCCGACGACAGCGCGTACACCCGGTGGGTGACCGACCACATGCGCGCGTGGGAGCCCTGCGCCAGTGGCATCCAGCTGGCCGACGAGAACCTGCTCAACCGCCCGTACCGCTTCCTGACCGACGAGAACCTCCGTCGGCTCGACGGCCTCCGTGCCACCTGGGATCCGGACGGGATGTTCGTGTCCTGGCTCGGCCGGCCGGCTGAGCGCTGACGGTTCCCTGCCCCGCTCGGCCCTGCCCCGCTCGGTCGCCGGAGTGGCTGGTGGACACCCATCGGGCGCCGTCCGCCCGTGACGGCGCCCTCCCGTGCCGGGCAGACCGCTCGATAAGCTCTGCTCCCAGGTCGACACCACGTCATCACCCCGTCCCGCACAGTCCGCTTTCCACCAGGAGGCCGGTCGATGAGCACGCGCAGGTCGCGTACGAACACCCCGCACGAGATCGTCGAGCGGGCACTGGAGCTCTCCCGTGCCGACGGCTGTGTGGTCATCGCCGATGAGCACTCCAGCGCCAATCTGCGCTGGGCGGGCAATGCGCTCACCACCAATGGCGTCACCCGCGGCCGCACACTGACGGTGGTGGCGACCGTGGACGGCGGACAGGGCAGCGCGTCCGGTGTCGTCTCGCGCTCCGCGGTGACCGCGGACGACCTGGAGGGGCTGGTCCGGGCCGCCGAGGCGGCCGCCCGGGAGTCCGGGCCCGCCGAGGACGCGCAGCCGCTGGTCGGCGGCGAGAAGGCGTCCGCCGACTTCACCGAGGCGCCCGCCGAGACCTCCTCGGAGGTGTTCGCGGCGTTCGCGCCGGCGCTCGGCGAGTCCTTCCGGCAGGCCCGCTCCGGCGGCCGGGAACTGTACGGCTTCGCCCACCACGAGGTCGTCTCGTCATATCTGGGCACCTCGACCGGGCTGCGGCTGCGGCACGACCAGCCCACCGGGACGCTGGAGCTGAACGCCAAATCCCCGGACCGCACCCGCTCGGCCTGGACCGGCCGGGCGACCCGCGACTTCACCGATGTCGACCCGCGGGAACTGGACACCGAGCTGAGCCGGCGGCTGGGCTGGGCCGGGCGGCGCATCGAGCTGCCCGCCGGGCGGTACGAGACGCTGCTGCCGCCGACCGCCGTCGCCGACCTGCTGATCTACCAGATGTGGTCGTCCGGGGCCCGGGACGCCGCCGAGGGCCGTACGGTCTTCTCCAGGCCGGCCGACGGCGACGGCGCGGCGGGGCCCGGGGCGGGCACCCGGCTGGGCGAGCGGCTCAGCGAGCTGCCGCTGACGCTGCGCAGCGACCCGCGGGCGCCGGGTCTGGAGTGCGCACCGTTCGTCCTGGCGCACTCCTCCGGCGACGATGCCTCGGTCTTCGACAACGGGCTGCCGCTGACGGCCACCGACTGGATCCGCGAAGGGGTGCTCAACCGGCTGCCGACCACCCGGCACAGCGCCGGGCTGACCGGCCTGCCGGTGGCACCGGGCATCGACAACCTCCTTCTGGCGGGCGGTGGTTCGCGCTCGCTGGACGAGATGGTGGCGGCCGCCGGCCATGACGGTCCCGCGCTGCTGCTGACCTGCCTGTGGTACATCCGCGAGGTGGACCCGGCGACGCTGCTGCTGACCGGTCTGACCCGGGACGGTGTCTATCTGGTCGAGAACGGCGAGGTGGCCGGCGAGGTCAACAACTTCCGGTTCAACGAGTCGCCGGTGGACCTGCTGTCCCGGGCGGTGGAGGCGGGCCGTACGGAGCGGACCCTGCCGCGCGAGTGGGGCGACTACTTCACCCGCGCCGCGATGCCGGCGCTGCGCATCCCGGACTTCAACATGAGTTCGGTCAGCCGCGGGGTGTGAGACACCTGAGTGCGCCCGGCCCGTCGCGGCGGGCCGGGCGGGCGCACGGCGCGGGAGTGTCGTAGCGGGCTAATAGACTGTCCGCTTGTCCTCCCGTTTGGGAACCACGATCGATCAGGAACGCCATGACACGCCTCGGCGAATCCGTCGCCCGCGCCACCACGCTGCTCTCCACCGACCTCTCCTCGGACGCCACGGTCCAGGAGCTGCTCAAGGAGACGGGCGCACGGCGGTATCTGGATCTGACGGACCTGCCCGCCAAGGAGCAGGCCGCGCTGATCGCGGCCCGTACGGTCGAGGTCCTGCCGGGCGTGGAGAAGCTGGCCGAGCGGATCGAGGAGCGCCGGGCGGCCGGCACGGGCCTGCACATCAAGCTGGGCATCGACCCGACGGCGACCGATGTGCACCTCGGGCATGCGGTCCCGCTGATCATTCTGAGCCGGTTCCAGCGGCTGGGTCATGACGTCACGCTGATCATCGGTGACTTCACCGCCAAGATCGGCGACCCGTCGGGCCGTACGGCCGAGCGCCCGCCGCTGACCGACGAGGACATCGCGCAGAACCTCGCCACGTACCGCGAACAGGTTCGTCCCTTCTTCGACTTCGAGAAGGTCAGCTTCCGGCAGAACAGCGAGTGGCTGGCGCCGTACACCTTCCCGGAGCTGCTCTCACTGCTCGCCCAGGTGCCGGCCTCGCAGCTGCTGCAGCGTGAGGACTTCCGCAACCGGCTGGCGGCCGGGTCCGGTCTGACCATGACGGAGCTGCTGTACCCCATCGCCCAGGGCCTGGACTCGGTGGCGCTGGAGTGCGATGTGGAGCTGGGCGGCTCCGACCAGCTGCTCAATCTGCAGATGGGCCGCAAGCTGATGGAGCTGCGCGGGCAGCGGCCGCAGCTGGTGGTGACCATGCCGCTGATCGAGGGCACGGACGGCACCGGCGCCAAGATGTCCAAGTCCAAGGGCAATTACGTCGGGCTGAGCGCGCCCGCCGACGATGTCTTCGGCAAGATCATGTCGGTGCCGGACCGGCTGATGGAGCCGTACCTGAAGGCATGGACGGAGTGGACCGACGAGGAGATCGCGCTCGTTCTGGGCCGGATCACGGACCGCTCGCTGCACCCGATGGACCTCAAGAAGGTCCTCGCGGGCGAGGTCGTGGCCGCGCTGTACGGGCTGGACGCGGCGATGGCGGCGCGGGCCGGTTTCGTGGCGCAGTTCTCCAAGAAGTCGTTCTCCGATGTGGAGTCGCTGCCGTCCGTCGATGTCGCTGCGCACGGCGCGGAGACGGTGGCGGCCGTGCTGACGACGGTGCTGGAGTTCACCCCGAGCGCCTCGGCGGCGCGGCGGCTGGCCAAGCAGAATGCGCTGCGGCTGGTCGTGGAGGGCGAGGGTGCGGGGGGCCAGCAGACCGTGGTGCTGGCGGAGGCCGACGCGGTCCGGCCGCTGGGTGAGGTGCTGGCCGAGAAGCTGGCGGACACCACCGGCGTCGCGTACCTGAAGGCCGGCCGCAAGCTGGGCCGGCTCGAAGGCCGCTGAGACGGCAGAACGTACGGGCGGCCGGTGCGCGGGGGTGCGCGCCGGCCGCCCGTGGCGTGACTCGGCTGGGGCCCGCCTTCCGGTTCAGGGCGCGAGCGCGCCCGTCATCCGGGAGACACGCCCTAGGTTGCCTGTTTCTTGCGGCCCCGCATGGACATCCAGAGGCGGTCACCGATGGCGACGACGAGGACCGCGCCGGCCAGTTGCAGCAGATGCCGGATCCAGTCGATGCCCCTGGTGTCCGCCACCCCGATGCCGGTGGCCGCCCAGTTGCCGAGGACGCTGCCCAGCATGCCGAAGATCACGGTCAGCCACAGCGGAATCTGCTGCTTGCCCGGGATGATGGCCTTCGCGATCAGGCCCAGCACCAGGCCCACGATGATGGCCCACAACCACGTCATGTCGTCTCCTCTTGCGGCGCGGTGCAGATGACGGTCGCTCCGTCAGTGTCGCCCCGCTTCGACTACGGCGCACGCCGGAGCCGCTCGTACGCACGGTGTCCCGGCCGGACCGGGCGCAGCGGGGCACGACCCGGTCTCGAAGGCGGCGCAGTCGCGGCGTACCGTGGGAACCGACCGGACATCGGGGAGAATCCGGCATGACCGACCAGGTGGTGGAACGTGATGCGGAAGCAGAGCAGCGGCCAGACCTTCCGGATCACGGGGGCCCGGCAGGGGCTGTCCGAGGATGTCCGCGGGCGGCAGCGCCGGTATGTGATCTCGATGGTGGTGCGGACGGTCGCCGTGGTGCTGACCGTCGTGCTGTGGAACATCGAGCGGCCTGTGGCCATCGCGACGTTGGTACTGGGGCTGGCGCTGCCCTATATCGCGGTCGTCATCGCCAACGCGGGCCGGGAGAACGCCCCTTCGCTCCCGAAGACGTTCGTCGCGGGCCCGACCAGGCCGATGCTGACGCCGGGGGCCTCGGACGCCCCGGCGGAGTCCGTTCCGGAACGTCCGGCGGCGGGCTCTTCGGCACCGCAACACGACCCGAGCTGATCATCTCCCGGTCTGCAAAGCTCAAGAAAAGCTCAGATCAATCATGGAGTTCCGGTGCACTCGGCACCATCCCCCGTGACATACTGCGTACGCGCTCCGCATCCCCCGTCGGAGCGACGGACCGACGCCGGGCGGCTCCCCCCGTGGCTGCCCGGCGTCGTCATGTCCGCAGGGCCTGACGGTGGGATCGCCGGGCCGGGACCGTGATCCCAGGACGTAGGGTTGAGGCCGTGAACTCCCCGAATCCCCAGGACTCCGCCGACAGCACCGTCATCTGCTCCGCGAAGGGCTGCCGCGCCGCGGCCGTGTGGGTGCTGGCCTGGAACAACCCGAAGCTGCACACTCCGGACCGGCGCAAGACCTGGCTGGCGTGCGAGGAGCACCGGGAGCATCTGTCGCAGTTCCTCGGGGTGCGCGGCTTTCTGAAGGATGTCGTGACGCTGGCGGAGTGGGAGGCGTCGGCCGCCGGCCGCTGAGGCCGGACCGGCTCAGCCGCCGATCGCGGACATCGGGCGCTCCGGCTGCAGGAACGACGGGTCGTCCAGACCGGAGCCCGCCTTCTTGCCCCACATCGCGACCTTCCATATCCGTGCGATCTCGTCATCGGGGGCCCCGGAGCGCAGGGCGGTCCGCAGGTCCGTCTCCTCGGTGGCGAACAGGCACGTACGGACCTGGCCGTCGGCGGTCAGCCGGGTGCGGTCGCAGGCCCGGCAGAACGGGCGGGTGACCGAGGCGATCACTCCGACGCGGTGCGGGCCGCCGTCGACGATCCAGCGCTCGGCGGGTGCGGAGCCCCGCTCGTCCTGGCCCTCGGGGGTGAGCGCGAAGCGGGTGCGCAGCGAGGCGAGGATGTCGCCTGCGGTGATCATGCCGTCGCGCTTCCAGCCGTGCTGTGCGTCCAGCGGCATCTGCTCGATGAAGCGGAGTTCGTAGTCGTGGGCTATCGCCCAGGCCAGCAGGTCGGGGGCCTCGTCGTCGTTGAGGCCCGGCATCAGGACGGTGTTGACCTTGACCGGGGTCAGACCGGCCGCGCGGGCCGCCTCCAGGCCGCGGAGGACATCCTCGTGCCGCTTGCGGCGGGTCATGGCCTGGAAGACCTCCGGCCGGAGGGTGTCGAGGGAGACATTGACGCGGTCCAGGCCGGCGTCGCGGAGGGCGGCGGCGGTGCGCTGCAGGCCGATGCCGTTGGTGGTCAGCGACATCTGGGGGCGCGGGGTGAGGGCGGCGACGCGCTCGACGATGCCGGGCAGACCGGGGCGGAGCAGCGGCTCACCGCCGGTGAAGCGGACCTCGTCGATGCCCAGGTCGCGCACGGCGATGGTGATCAGCCGGACGATTTCGTCGTCGGTGAGCAGATCCGGCTTGGCGAGCCACTGGAGGCCCTCCTCCGGCATGCAATACGTGCACCGCAGGTTGCACCGGTCGGTGAGCGAAACGCGCAGGTCGGTGGCCACGCGGCCATACGTGTCGATGAGCACTGGGCCCCCTCCCCAAGAGTGATGGCTCGGTACGTCTCCTTCGGTGGATCAGTACGTCTTCGAGCCTACGCGATGGGTGTGACAGTGCGCAGAGATGAGAAGCACGAGGTGGGCGGGGGTGGTGTCGTAGCTCTCTACGACACCACCCCCGCCCGGCCCTGTGCGGACGCCTCAGCCGGGCCGCGTCAGTGGGCGCCGGTCCCGGTCAGCGAGCGGACCTCCAGTTCGGCGTACTTCTGGGCGTCCGGCTCCTCCTTCGACAGCAGCGACCCCAGCCAGCCGAGCAGGAAGCCCAGCGGGATGGAGATCAGGCCCGGGTTCTCCAGCGGGAAGAAGGCGAAGTCCGCGCCGGGGAACATCGAGGTCTCCTTGCCGGAGACGACCGGGGAGAAGAGCACCAGGAAGACCGAGGAGGCGAGGCCTCCGTAGATGGACCACAGCGCGCCCTGGGTGGTGAAGCGCTTCCAGAACAGGCTGTAGAGGATCGTCGGGAGGTTGGCGGAGGCGGCGACCGCGAAGGCGAGGGCCACCAGGCCGGCGACGTTCAGCCCCCGGGCGAAGACGCCCAGCACGATGGCGACCGCGCCGATGCCGACGGTCGCCCAGCGGGCCGCGCCGACCTCCTCCTTCTCGGTGGCCTTGCCCTTGCGGAGGACATTGACGTACAGGTCGTGCGCGAAGGACGAGGACGAGGCGAGGGTGAGGCCGGCGACCACCGCGAGGATGGTGGCAAAGGCGACGGCGGAGATCACGGCGAGCAGGATGGCGCCGCCGGTGGAGCCGGCGCCGCCACCGATCGCCTCGGCGAGGAGCGGGGCCGCGGTGTTGCCCGCCTTGTTGGAGGCGGTGATCGTCTCGGGCTTGATAAGGGCGGCGGCGCCGAAGCCCAGCGCGATGGTCATCAGGTAGAAGACGCCGATGATGCCGATCGCCCAGTTCACGGACTTACGGGCGGCCTTGGCGGTGGGGACCGTGTAGAAGCGGATGAGGATGTGCGGCAGGCCCGCGGTGCCCAGGACGAGGGCGAGGCCCAGCGAGATGAAGTCGATCTTCGAGGTGGCGGTGACGCCGTATTTGAGGCCGGGCTCCAGGAAGGCGGAACCCTTGCCGCTGTTCTCCGCGGCGGCGCCGAGCAGCGACGAGAGGTTGAAGTGGAACTTGAGCGCCACCAGGAAGGTGATGAGCAGGGTGCCGGCGATCAGCAGGACCGCCTTGACCATCTGGACCCAGGTGGTGCCCTTCATGCCGCCGATGGTGACGTAGAGGATCATCACGATGCCGACGAGGACCACGACCAGGATCTTGCCCGCCTCGCTGGTGATGCCCAGGAGCAGGGTGACCAGCGCGCCCGCGCCGGCCATCTGGGCGAGCAGGTAGAAGATCGAGACGATGATGGTGGAGGTGCCCGCGGCCGTACGGACCGGGCGCTGGCGCATCCGGTAGGCGAGGACGTCACCCATGGTGAACCGGCCGGAGTTGCGCAGCGGTTCGGCGACCAGGAGCAGCGCGACGAGCCAGGCGACGAGGAAGCCGATGGAGTAGAGGAAACCGTCGTAGCCGAAGAGGGCGATGGCGCCGGCGATGCCGAGGAAGGACGCGGCGGACATGTAGTCGCCCGAGATGGCCAGCCCGTTCTGGAATCCGGTGAACTGCCTGCCGCCGGCGTAGAAGTCCTCCGCGCCCTTGGTCTGCCGGCCGGCCCAGACCGTGATGGCGAGGGTGGCGGCGACGAAGGCCGCGAAGAGGGTGATGATCAGGGCGCGGTGTTCGCCCGCGCCGCCGGCCGCGAGCTGCTGCACGAGCGGCTGCTGGGTCAGGTTCATGCGTCACCCTCCAGGCGGGACTTGATGGCCTCGGCCTTCGGGTCGAGCTGTGCGGCGGCGTGCCGGGAGTACCACCAGGCGATGAGGAAGGTCGTCGCGAACTGGGCGATCCCGAGGACGAAGGCGACATTGAGGTGACCGGCGACCTTGAGGGCCATGAAGCCGCCTGCGTAGCTCGACAGCAGCACATATCCGAGGTACCAGGCAATGAAGGCGACGGTGAGCGGGAAGGCGAACGAGCGGTGCGCGCGGCGGAGTTCATCGAATTCCGCGCTCGACTGCACCTGGAGGTAGTCGGGCGGCTCATGCGTCCCCGGGTCGAGGGTCGGTGCGGCACTCACGGGATCTCCTGACGCGAAGGGGCTGGTTTCCCAGGGGCCGGTCCGGGATCTGCACGGGAGCGCCCCCGACCGGTCATAAGGCTTATATAAGTGATCTAGGTCACGCATGGTAGAGGCGCGTCACACGATCCGACAGGGGTGCGTTGGTTGAATCCCAGAAGAAACCGGGGGAATGCCCGCGCCGACCGCCACCGCGTGCGGGGCGCTTCGTTGAGCCCGGTGTGAATCCGCCGCCCCAGGCCCCGCAGCCACCCGCTCCCCGACGGCGCCCGTACGGCAGTGTCCGGCTGCCGGCGCCGCTCACCGTCACCCCGCCGGAACCCCGGCCGGGGACCACCGCGGCCGCCCGCCGCTGGTACGGCCCGCGGATCGCCCTGCCCCCGCTGAGCATCACCGCCCTGCGGCGCAACGGCTGACCGGTCCGCCCGCGGGGACCGTCCGGCGGCGGAGCGGGCAGCGGCAAGACGGGCGACGACTCACCGGCCATGGCCGCGACGGCGGCCACGACGGGGCGGCCAGATCACGCCGCGGTCGGCTGACGCGCCATCAATTCGGGGCTCATGAAAGGTTTTCGCCCCGTTTTTTTCCGTTTCCATTGCTGTCCGCGAGTGATCGCCGATAACTTCACGTCTCACTGCACCCGCCCGTGCGCAATCCGCCGCACGGGCGGTCTCCCGGATGATGTGGAGTACCCATGGCTCATCCCCGTTCCAGACGCATGCGGGCGCTGGCCGTACCGCTCGGACTGGCGCTGACGGCGTCGCTCGGTTTCCTGCCGAACGCGGCCACCGCCGCGCCGCAGGACTCCGCCCCGGCCGCAGCGGCCTCGGCCGACGGCCCGCTGCTCTCGTACGTCGTGAACACCACGCCCGGCCACACCACGGTCGGCAAGGTCAAGAAGGCGATAGCCCAGGCCGGCGGGAAGGTGATCATCGCCCATGAGCAGATAGGCGTGATCGTCGTCCACTCGGCCAACCCGCAGTTCGCCGCCACGGTGCGGACGGTGCCGGGCGTGCAGTCGGCGGGCGCGTCCCGTACCGCGCCGCTCAAGGCACAGGGCACCACCGACGTCGGCAAACCGCAGAAGGTCGACCTGCCGAAGTCCCAGCTCAAGGCGGCCGGCCAGGCAGCGAAGGCGAACGGCGCGGAGCCGCTCGAACCGCTGCAGTGGGACCTGCCCGCCATCAAGGCCGACAAGGCCGCGAAGGTGAACCCGGGCAGCAAGAAGGTCACCGTCGCCGTCATCGACACCGGCGTGGACGACACCCACCCCGATCTGAAGGCCAACTTCTCCGCGAAGCAGTCCGCCAACTGTGTAGGCGGCGTGGCCGACACCTCCAAGGGTTCCTGGCGCCCCTGGAACCCGGACGAGGACTACCACGGCACACATGTCGCGGGCACGATCGCCGCGGCCCGCAACGGCGTCGGCGTGGCGGGGGTCGCCCCGGGCGTGCAGATCTCCGCCCTCAAGGTCAGCGAGCCGGAGACGAGCCTCTTCTACGCCGAGAGCGTCGTCTGCGCCTTCGTCTTCGCGGCCGACCACGGCGTCGAGGTCACCAACAACAGCTACTACGTCGACCCGTGGATGTTCAACTGCAAGAACGACGCCGACCAGGCCGCCATCATTGATGCGGTCGGCCGTGCTGCGAGCTACGCCCAGCGCAAGGGCGCGATCAACGTCGCTGCGGCGGGCAACTCCGACCTCGATCTGGGGGCGGCCAAGCTCACCGACGACTCCAGCCCGAACGACACCACCCCGGTCGAGCGCACCATCACCCCGAAGACCTGCTGGGACGTGCCCACCCAGCTGCCGGGCACGGTGACGGTCGCGGCGAGCGGAGTGCAGAAGCTCAAGTCCGGTTACTCCAACTACGGACTCGGCCAGATCGATGTGGCCGCGCCGGGCGGCGACTCGAAGCAGGTGCCCGAGCTGCCCGCCAAGAACGGCAACATCCTCTCCACCATGCCGGGCGGCGACTGGGCCTACCTGGCCGGTACGTCCATGGCGAGCCCGCATGTCGCGGGTGTCGCGGCGCTGCTCAAGAGCGCCCACCCGAAGTCCAGCCCGCAGGAGATCCAGTGGCTCCTCAAGAAGCAGGCGGACAACCCCGGCTGCCCCACGGGTGAGACGACCTGCACCGGCACCAAGCATGTCAACAGCCACTTCGGCTACGGCATCGTCGATGCACTGGACGCGGTGAAGAAGTAACTCCACAGCCGGTAACGGCAGTTGCGGGGAGGGCCGGGTGATCGCACCCGGCCCTCCCTTCTGTCGTCCGGTGAGCGGGCCCGTGGGGCGGTCAGGCCAGGTCGCGGCCCAGGAAGGCCGCCAGCCGGTCCGTGGCGCTCGCCCCGGGCGGAGCGGGGCGCTCCGGGGCGAACGAGCTGCCCTCGGTGCGCGGCGCGGCGCCATAGATCCGGCGTGCCGCGGCCAGGGTCTCCTCGGCGGCCTCCGGCGCCAGTCCGGTCGGCGCGCCGGTTGCCCGTGCCAAGTCCCAGCCGTGGGCGAGGAGTTCGACCACGACCTGCTGGACGATCATCGCGCCGGGCGCCTCGTAGGGGCCGTAGGTGCGCTGGAGCATCCCGCTGCCGGTGAAGGCGGCGAGGGCGGCGCGTACCGAGTCGAAGAAGGCGGCGCGGTGGTCGTCGCCGAGGTGGTCGGCGGTGTGGTCACCGCGCGGGGCGTCCTCGGCGATCGAGGTGGCCATCAGGTTCTCCCACACCATGTGGTCGAGCAGCTGCCGTACGCTCCACCCCGCGCACGGTGTCGGCAGCGCGAGGTCCTCGGGCCGTACGGCGGCGACCAGGGCGGCGACGTCCCGGGTCACCTGCTCGTAGGCGCGCAGCACCCGGTCCGGGTCGGTGCCGTCGAACGCGGAGCGGTCCAGCTCGTACGGCCCGGGGTGGGCGCGCAGCGCGGCCGTGGTCCAGGTGCCCGCGGTGTCCCAGCGGGGTGGCGCGGGGCGGCCGGTGACCGTGCACAGCAGCTGCCAGTAGCGCTCGACAACGGGCTCGGCGGCGGTCTCCAGCTGTTCCAGCAGCCGGGCGCGGGCCGCCGGGTCATCCTCGGTGGGGGGGGGTCGGCGGTGCCGGTCTGAGTGGGGAGCCAGGCGGCGACCAGCTCGGCGATGACGGGCTCCGCGGCCGGGGAGTCCGGCGCGATGCCGGCCGCGACGGCCTCCTCACCCCGCACCCGCATCAGCTCCGCAACACGCACGGCGGCCTGCTCCTGCCCGGCCGGGTCCGGCTCCCCGGCGGGGCGCGGCTCGATCGCGGCGTGCCGCTCCCCCGGGGCGTCCGACGCGATCGTGGCGTGCCGCTTCCCCGCGGCGTCCGGCTCCGCCGCCGCCCGTGCCGTCCGCGAGCTGTACTCGGCCAGCCGGCGCAGCGCCGCCCGTAGTTCCGGCTCACGGACCAGGGCGGCCAGCTCGATCCAGGCGCCGATCTGCTCGGGGGTGGGGTCGTCGGGCAGGTCGGGGGTGGCGGCCAGCAGACCGCTGCGGTAGGCGGGGGCGTCCACCCCGTCGAGGGCGTCCTCGACGAAGTCCCTGATGATCCGGCGGCGTTCCCGGGCCGACAGACGGGCCAGTTCGGTCATGTACGGCAGCTCCTCTGCTGCGCTGCCCCGCGCGGCCACCGAACGCAGCACGGCGCACTGCAGCCGCAGGGTGCGGATCTGCGCGTCCAGCGCGTCCGCCCACTGCGCCGCCGTCTCGGCGACCCGTGCGCTCGCGGTGCAGCACGGACCGGATGGCCGCCAGTCCGATGCCCAGGTCGCGCAGGCTGCGCACGATCTCCAGGCGGGCCGGGGCGTCCGGGCCGTAGAGCCGGTAGCCCGCGGGGGTGCGGGCGGCGGGCGGCAGCAGGTGCTGGTCCGACCAATTGCGGATGGTCTTGACCGGAACACCGGTGAGCTGTGCCAGTTCGCCGATGGTGAGCAGACCTGTGCCGTCCTCGTTCATGCCGTCCACTCTCGGGTCTCCCACGGAGGGAGACGCAAACCGCGGCGCACCCGCGGGCGGCCCGGACCCCGCGGTGGCCGCCCGCCGCCCCCTCAGCGCCTTACGGTGTGCCCGCCGTCCGCAGCTCCTGCGCCCGCCGTGGTGTGGACCGCGGAGCCGTGGCGGCGGACCGCAGCACACCGTCGGCCAGCGCCCACTGGGCCGCGACATAGGTGAACATGATGCAGAACTGGGGGGCCGGGAGCTGCGGCCAGTGCGCGATCCCGCTCGCGATCAGGGTGTCGGAGAGCAGGAACAGCAGCCCGCCGGCCGCGGCCCACGGGCCCGCCCGGAGCGCGCCGAACGCCATCGCGGTGAGCAGCAGGCTGTACCCGGCGACCGGGATCCGCAGCTCCGCCGGGAGGTCCGGCCACAGCAGCACCACCGTGCCGGCCAGCAGGACGGCGTACGCGGCACCGGCCGCGGCGGCCCGCCCCCGCCGGCCGGCCGCGGGACCCGCCCCGTGCCGGGCGAACAGCAGCAGATAGCAGACATGTCCCGCGGCGAACGAGCCCATCCCCACCAGGAAGGCGAGGTCCCCGCCGATCTGGAGGAAGGTGTCGCCGCCACAGCCGAAGAGGAGCGCCCCGGCGAGGAGCGGGGGGCCGCCGCGCGCCAGCGCATAACCGGCGAGCACCGGCATCAGCACGGGCTTGGTGATCTGCACGACGGGCAGGACGCCCCCGAGCAGCGCCCCGAGGTGCACGACGCCCAGCAGGACGAACACCCACAGCAGCGGCTGTACGGCCCGCGGCCACCGTGCCGTCACGCGGCCGGCTCCTCGACGGAGGCGTGCGCCCGGTCCCCGGACGGGCCCGCCTTCCGGGCCGCCTCGGCGGCGACCCGCTCGGCCGGCTGCCAGCCCGGCCCGCGGAACACCCGCCCGGCGCGCTCACGCCAGCTGTCCGCGGCCCGTATGTCCCGCGCGATGGCGGCGTACTCATGCGTCGCCACCCGCAGCGGGTTGAAGGTCTCGATGTTCTTGGTGAGCCCGTAGACGGGCCGCTCGGTCTCGGCGACGAACGAGCCGAACATCCGGTCCCAGATGATCAGAATCCCGCCGAAGTTACGGTCCAGGTAGCCGCCCTGTGAGGCGTGGTGGACGCGGTGGTGGGACGGGGTGTTGAGCACGAATTCGAAGGGCCTCGGCAGCTTGCCGATCCGTTCGGTGTGCACCCAGAACTGGTAGAGGAGGTTGGCCCCGGAGGTGAAGGCGATCGCGGCCGGGTGGACGCCGAGGGCGACCATCGGGACGTAGAACGGCCAGACGGTCCACGTGGTCCAGGGCTGGCGCAGTGCGGTGGTGAGGTTGAACTTCTTGCTGGAGTGGTGCACCACGTGGCAGGCCCACAGGACGCGGATGACGTGGTGACCGCGGTGCGACCAGTAGTAGAAGAAGTCCTGTGCGAGCAGCATCAGGAGCAGCGTCCACCACAGCACGGGCACCCGCAGCGGGGTGAGTTCGTAGACCGCGGCGTAGATCGCCACGATGGGTATCTTCCACAGCGCGTCGAACACGAGGCTACCGAGCCCCATGCCGACGCTGGTGGCGGCGTCCTTCGCCTCGTAGCCCGTCGCATCCTCGTCGGGATGCAGGCGATAGCTCACCATCTCCACCACAGTGAGCAGGACGAAGGCCGGTACGGACCACAACACGACATCGGGCAGGTGCGGCATGTCCCGCACCATAAATGCGTTGACGGGGGTGCCGCTAGGGGTTGTTACTGAGAAGTATGTAAGACGTGCCGTCAGCTGGGCCACAGCATCGGCCGCCGGCACCCCCACCCAGACGTCCGGAATCGAGGTCCCATGACTGGTGCACCCACTCTCGCCCTGCTCGGCGGCGGCTTCTCCGACGATCCCGACACCCTCCTGGACGACTTCGTGCTGGACGCCGCGGGGCGGACCCGGCCGAAGGTCTGCTTCCTGCCGACCGCGAGCGGCGATGCGCCGGGGTACATCGAGGGGTTCCACACGGCGTTCGGCGCACGGGACTGCGAACCGAGCCACCTGGAGCTGTTCCGCCGCACCGTGACCGATCTGCGGGCATTCGTCCTCGCGCAGGACATCGTCTACGTCGGCGGCGGCAACACCGCCAACATGCTCGCCGTCTGGCGGGTGCACGGCCTGGACACGATCCTGCGCGAGGCGTACGCGTCCGGGGTGCTGCTGTGCGGGATCAGCGCCGGGGCGTGCTGCTGGTTCGAGTCCGCGTTCTCCGACTCCTTCGGCCCGCCGGTGCCGCTCGCCGACGGGCTGGGTCTGCTGCCGGGCAGCCTGTGCCCGCACTACGACAGCGAGCCGGAGCGCCGGCCCGGCTATCTGGCGGCGGTCAACGACCGGGTACTGCCCGGGGGTTGGGCGGTCGAGGACGGCGCCGCCGGCCTGTTCACCGACGGCCGCCTCGTGGACGTGGTCACCCGGAAGCCGGGCGCCACCCTCCGCCGGGTGAGCGTCGGCGCGGACGGCACGGTGGCGGAGGTGGCACAGGCGGCGCGGGTGCTGGGGGCCTAGGGACACCCCCCGGCGTCCTTGCCGGCCTCGTGCGGACGGGCGCCGTCCCTCACCACACCCGCACCACCCCACCCGGTGCGAACGCCGGGCTGGTGGCGTTCGGGGGGATTTTTTCGAGGGGCTCGGCGATGTCGGTGATCTTCGGGCCGACGCGGGCGGCGAGGGGGGCGAGGCGGGCGAGGTCGAAGCCGTAGACGCGGGCGGCGTTGGTGCCGAGCATGGCGGCGGTCTCGTCGGCCGGGACGCCGGCGTAGGCGAGGCGGAGGGCCTCGTGGGAGTGGGGGTGGGTGCCTTCGTCGTGGGGGTAGTCGCTGCCCCACATGACCTTGTCGAGGCCGATGCGGTGGCGGAGCGGGACTTCGTGCGGGCGCATGAAGCTGGCGCCCACGAAGCAGTGGTCGCGCCAGATACCGGCCGGCGAGTCGCCCATGGCCGCGGCCAGACCGACGCCGAACTTCGCTTCGGCGGTGGCGGCCCGGGACGCGGACGCCACCAGTCGCCCGTGGTAGTAGTCCAGCATGTCCAGGACACCGGGGATCCAGCCGGAGCCCTGTTCGGTGAGGACGAGGCGGAGACCGGGATGGCGGCGGAAGGCCCCGCCGAAGATCAGGTGCCACAGGGCCCGGTGGGAGAACCAGGTCGTCTCGACCATGAAGACGGCACGGGCGGCGGGTTCGTCGCCGAGCGGCGGGGAGGCCGAGCCGCCGTGGTGGTTGACGGGGACGTCCAGTTCCGCGCAGACCGCCCAGAGGGGGTCGTAGTACGGGGAGTGGAGTTCGGGGAGGCCGGAGCCGGGCGGGGTGCCGGGGAGCATGACGCCGCCGGTGAGCCCGGCTTCCCTGGTGCGGCGGACTTCCCGTACGGCTTCGTCGACCTCGTGGAGGAGGATCTGGGCGACGCCGGCCCGGCGGCCGGGGGCCTCCGCGCAGAAGTCGGCAAGCCAGCGGTTGTGGGCACGCAGACCCGCCCAGCGCTGCTCGAACTCCGTGCGGGTGGGCGCGGGGGCCATGAGGGCGGCGCTCGGGAAGAACGGCGGGATGGTGTTCGGGAAGACGACCTCGGCGACAATGCCGTCGGCTTCGAGTTCGGCCAGGCGGCGGGCGGAGTTCCAGTTGCGGTCGGCGGTGTCGGCGAGCAGGTCCTCGTGCGGGTTGACGTAGGACGCCGCCCAGGCGTCGAAGGCCTCGTGGTACCTGGACTCCAAGTACGGCCGGTAGTCGAGCAGGTCGGCGCCGGCGTGGCAGTCGGCGGAGATGACGGTGTAGCGGTCGTCGGTCAGCACTGTGCCCCCAGTACCGGGAAGTCGTGGTCGGTCAGCCAGTGGCGGCCCACCTCGCGGGAGCGTGCCCAGGAGGCCTCCACCGACGGCTGGTCGGCGCGCTGGCCGAGTTCGGCCGGGGTGGGGCCGATACGGCGGGCCAGCGGGGCCAGCCGCGCGGTGTCGAAGCCGAAGGCCTCCGCGGCGGACAGGCCGAGCATGCGGCGGGTCTCGGCGACCGGAATGTCATGGAAGGTTTTCTTCAGCCAGCCGCGGGTGTCGGGCCAGGTGCCTTCGGGGTGCGGGAAGTCGCTGCCCCAGAGGATGTTGCCGACGCCGATCTCGTAACGCTGGGCGAGCTCCCGGCGTTTGGTGTTGGTGGCGCAGACGAAGACCTGCCGGTCCAGGTACTCGTGCGGCGGGCGCTTGAGCGCGGCGAACGGGGAGAGCTTCTTGCCGCCGTGCGCGCCCAGGTAGAGGCGGTCCATGAACCACAGGAGGTTGGGGAGCCACCAGCAGCCGGACTCGGCGATGCCGAACCGGAGGCCGGGATGGCGTTCGAAGACTCCGGACCAGAGCAGGAACCACAGCGGGCGGGCGGGCCACCAGGTCACCTCGGAGACATAGATGCCGAGGTGGTCGCCGTACTCGTGGCGGGGTGCGGCCCCGGAGTGGGTCAGCACCGGCATCGCGCACTCGGCGGCCGCCGCCCACACCGGGTCGTAACGGCGGTCGTGGTACGGCTCCTTGTCGACCCACATGGACGGGATCATCAGGGCGCCCAGCCCCGACTCCTTGGCGCGGTGGATCTCGGCCACGACCCGGTCCGTATCGGCGGTGACCGGTAACAGGGCCACTCCGCAGTGCCGTTCGGGATGCCCGGAGACGAAGTCGGCGAGCCAGCGGTTGTGCGCCTGGGCACCCGCCATGCCGAGGTCGGGGTCCTGGTCGCCGGAGAGGCCGAGGCCGACACCGAAGGGGGCGGCCGTGCCGCTGTCGACGGCGTCCGCGTCCGGGAAGACGACTTCTGCCGCCACCCCGTCGCCGTCGAGTTCCTTCAGCCGCTGGGCGGGGTCCCAGCCGCCGCGCAGGCCCTCCTCGTGGTCCTGGAACCACCGGGTGGCGAAGGCCTCGTTGCGGATGCCGAGGCGGGTGGCCGCCGCGCGGCGGGCGTCCCGTTCACCGAGGAACGTGTCGAAGGCGCGGTGGAAGCGGGCCTCCAGGTAGGGGCGGTACTCCTCGGTGGGGAGCCCGGCGTGGCAGTCGGAGGAGATGATCAGGTAGGGATCGAGCAGTTCGGGACGGGTGTCCGGCCGGTCCGTAGGGACCTGTGGGTCCGTCATGGCGGAACCTCCCTCAGTCGTCCGGGTCGAGGATGAAGTGCTCCAGATAGGCGGGGGCGGTGCGGTCGAGCATCGAGGCGGACCGCGCCCGGATCTGCGCGTCGGTGTGCGCGCTCGGCGGCAGCAGCCAGAAGCGGCCGGCCCGGACGCCGGCCACGACCTGCGCCGCGACCTCCTCGACGGGGGTGAAGGCGACCTCCTGCCCGGCCTCCTTCATCGCCGCCTCCCACTGCGCCAGGCTGCGGTACGGCGTCCGGCGCGGCCGGGACTTGGCATAGCGCACGGGCCGGTTGCGGTGCGACTCCCACAGGCCGGTGCGGAGCATGTGCGGGCCGGGGAAGAGCACCGAGGCACCGATGGGGGCGCGCTCGGCCCTGAGGTGGGCGTACAGCGATTCGGTCATGGTCACCACGGCCGCCTTGGTGACGGCGTAGACGGACGCGGTGGGCAGCGGTGCGACACCACCGTCCGTCGAGGAGGTGTTGACGACATGGCCGGGTGCGCCGCCCGCCAGCATCCGGGGCAGAAAGCACTGGATGCCGTGGAAGACGCCCCAGACGTTCACCGCGAACGCCCAGGCCCAGTCGTTGGGCTCGTGTTCCCACATCCGTCCCTCGGCGCCGGAGCCCACCCCCGCGTTGTTGCACAGCAGATGGACGGCGCCGAAAGCGTCGTACGCGGCGTCGGCGAGGGCCTCGACCTCTGCCCGCACCCCGACGTCCACGGTGCGCGCCAGTACCCGGGCGCCGTCCGCGGTCAGCTCGTCGGCGGCGGCCCGCAGCGGCTCCTCCTCCACGTCCGCGAGGACGACCCGCAGCCCGTCCGCGGCGAAGCGGCGCGCCATGGCCAGGCCGATACCGCTCGCGGCGCCGGTGACGACCGCGACCTGTCCCGCCGTCAGCTCCATGCCCGCTCACCTCTCCGTGCCGGTCGGACCGGCTGCTTCCGCGGCCCGGGGCTTCGGGGCCGGTCTCCGGGCGGACACGGCATCAGGCACTCCCCGCGGGCGGCCCGTCGAGCAGCTGCTGGGGATCGTCGTAGCGCTGGTGGACGTACGGCAGCAGGGACCGGGCGCTGACCCGCTCGACGACCCGGCCCTGCTGGTCGGTGGTCTTCTCGCCGTGGGTGAGCTCGACGAGGGTGCGTACGGGGAGGTCGGCGACGGGGTCGTACATCGACTCGCGGAGGACGACATCGCCGGTGATCCGCTCCAGTCTGCGGACCTTCTCGTGGCGCAGGCAGTGCACCAGCACCGGGTCGAGGTCGAATCCCGAACCGTCCACGGCGGGCAGGAACTTGAAGTAGAAGTCGGTCTTCCGGGTCGGCTCGGGGACCGGCAGCGGTCCGCTCACCGCACCGCGCACCTCGACGAAGGCGATGCCGTGCCGGGCGAGCGCGGCGCGGACGACCGGGCCGTCACGCTCGACGGTGACCTCGCCCAGCTTCTTGGGTTCGCCGAAGACCTCACGCCCGCCGGTCAGGGCCCGCTCGTGGGTCATCGGCATGACGAGCGGATACCAGCCCTCGACGCCGTGGTGGGCGGCGGCGACGGCGACCGAACCCGCGCCCAGGGGGTAGCCGGGCAGCTCGACCTTGCTGATGCTGACGCGGACCAGCGGGCGGGCGGTGGGTTCGAGGGGCGGCGGCAGCACGGCCGCGACCGCGTCCGGGTCGCTCTCCCACACGGCGACCACACCGGTGGACCAGATGTCGGGGAGCCGGGAGCCCGCGGTGCGCGCCGCGGTGATCTCCGCCGCGGTGCGCGCTCCGTAGCGTATGCGTGCCATGGCGTACCACCCTTCGTCGTCGGTGACTTGCGGGGGTCGTGCGAGGCGTCTGTAACACTGTTACACCGAGCGGGATGAAGGGTAAAGGGCCGTGTGCATACGGGAGTTGAGGGATAGTGGGGGAATATGACACGTACCGCGCTGACCAGCGAAGAGGTTCTGACGGCCGCCGCCCGGCTGGTGCGGGCGGACGGCCCCGGGGCACTGACCATGCGCCGCCTCGCCACGGAACTGGGCACCGCCGTCACCTCCATCTACTGGCACGTCGGCAACCGCGAGTCGCTGCTGGACGCCCTCGTCGAGCGCACCGTCCGGGAAATGGGCGAGATCCACCCCACCGGGGACACCCCGCACGCACGCATCGCATCGGTCGCCCGCGCGCTGCACTCGGCGCTGCGCGAACGCCCACAGCTGATCGCGATGGTGCACGAACGCGGCCTGACGGAACGGATGTTCCTGCCGGCGCAGCAGGCGCTGGTCCATGAGATGCACGCCGCCGGGCTGCGCGGCGAGACGGCCGCCGAGGCGGTGCGGGCGGTCCAGTTCCAGGTCGTCGGCTTCGTCCTGGTCGAGCGCAACCGCGAACGGTCACCCGAGCAGCATCCGAGCGAGGGCGAGCTGTGGGACTCCCCCGCCGCCGGGCACGATCCGGCACTGGCCCGCGCGCTGGCCGGCCCGGTCGACACCGGGCGGCTGTTCACCGTCTCCCTGGAGGCGCTGGTGACCTCACTGCTCTCTCCCGGGGCGCCCGCCTCCTGAACGGGGAGGGAGCGGTCGACGGCGGCTCGCAGTTGCCCGGAACTGTCCACCGCTGGGGGTCGAGTGGCGACACCCGGCCATGCGGCCGCCCGTTCGTATGGTTCTCTCTTGCCGCTCCTGGGGTCCGCTTTGCCCCCTTCCTTCCGGTCCTTCCGGGAGAATCCATATGTTCCATTCCTTCGGTGGTGGTGCTCCGTTTCCTCGGGTGGTGGCACTCCCTCCTTTCCGCTGGTGACGCTCCGTCTTTTCCGGGAGCTGTTTTCCGCGCCCCCTGGGGCCTGCTGGTTTTCCCCGCCGCCCACCCCCCTTCGGGGGGTGGGCGGGTGCGGGTGAGGTGAGCACCCCGGAGACCAGATCCGCCACATCACTCCCCCCCACACGCCCCGTCAACTCCCCCACCCACCCCCGAACTGCGGGGCCGCCAGGTGTGTGGGGCTCCGGGTGTCCGATGCGATTCGGTGGCTGTCAGTGGCGGCCCGTATCCTCAGGGACCATGCTCGAAGACCGCATGGCAGCAGCCGCCGACCCGATCGCGCCGAAGATTGGGCAGCAGCCGGGCCCGCAGACGCCGCCGGCTCCCTGGCCGTCCGCGTATCCCCAGGGATACGCGGTGGTCGACGTGGAGACCACGGGCCTGGCCCGCGACGACCGGATCATCTCGGCAGCCGTGTACCAACTCGACGCGCAGGGCGAGGTCCAGGACCACTGGTACACCCTCGTCAACCCGCAGCGGGACCCGGGGCCGGTCTGGATCCACGGGCTCACGAGTGCCGTGCTCGCCGATGCCCCGCTCTTCCCGGAGATCGTCCCGGAGCTGTCCCGGCGCCTGGCGGACCGCGTCCTGGTCGCGCACAACGCCATGTTCGACTGGTCGATGATCGCCCGCGAGTACGCCCGCGCCTCGGCGACCGCGCCGGTGCAGCAGCGACTGTGCACCATCGCCCTGTCCAAGGAGCTGCGGCTGCCGCTGCCCAACCACAAGCTGGAGTCCCTCGCCGCCCATTACGGCGTGGTGCAGGAGCGCGCCCACCATGCGCTGGACGATGCCCGGGTGCTGGCCGAGGCGTTCCGTCCCAGTTTGCGGCGGGCCGCGCAGGAGGATCTGCGGCTGCCGCTGCTGAGCTGCCAGCCGCTGACGGAGTGGTCGGACGCCCCGTCGCCCCGGCAGCACACCTCCGCCGCGTCCTACCGCCCCACGTCCTGGCGGCCGTCCCGTAAGCGCCCGGCGTGCCCGTACCCCAACCCGGGGCGTTACGCATCGGGCGGCCGGCTCGTCCAGGGGATGCGGG
Organism: Streptomyces sp. NPDC048637; assembly: GCF_040650675.1. NCBI lineage: Bacteria > Bacillati > Actinomycetota > Actinomycetes > Kitasatosporales > Streptomycetaceae > Streptomyces > Streptomyces sp. NPDC048637. The sequence goes on along the minus strand of NZ_JBEZHQ010000026.1, from coordinate 82,877 downwards.
TCGCCTTCTCGGGCGACACGTCCGTGGACCGCGAACTGCTGGAGGACCGGGCGATCGAGGCGGGGCTGCATGTCGCCACGAGCATGTCCCGGCTGACCAGTCTGCTGGTGACCAACGACCCCGACGCCCGGACCTCCAAGACCGCCAAGGCCGCCTCGTTCGGCACCGTCGTGATCGACGAGGCGGCCTTCATGCAGCTGCTGCAGGACGTGGCCCCGGCGCCTGCGTCCGGGTGAAGCCCGCCCAACACACCCGTCGGCACCTCGCCGCACACGGGCGGCGCCCGCACGCTGTGGCGCATGGCACGTTGTGAGGTCTGCGGAAACGAATACGGCATGACTTTCGAGGTGCACGCGCAGGGCGCGGTGCATGTCTTCGACTGTTTCGCCTGCGCCATCCACCGCATGGCGCCGATCTGTGAGCACTGCCGGTGCCAGATCATCGGGCAGGGCGTCGAGGCCGACCAGAAGTGGTACTGCGGTGCGCACTGCGCCCGCTCGGACGGCAGAGTGGGCATCGTCGACCGGGTATGAGAGCCGGGCGCGCCCACCGGACCGGCGCGGCGGCCCCGGCCGGGCCCTCCGCCGGCCGGCTCCCCCGGCTGACGCCGGGCGGTCCCCCAGGGGGACCCGCAGCTCGGGGGCCCCGGCGCCCCAGGTACCGTCGAAGCCGTGTACCGCTTCCTGTTGTCCCGGCAGTGGGTGATCCTCACCCTCGTGGGTCTTGTGCTGATCCCCGTCATGATCAAGCTGGGCTACTGGCAGTTCCACCGTCATGAGCACAAGGTGGCCCAGAACCAGCTGATCGCGCGCAGCCTGGCCGCCGACCCGGTTCCGGTCAGCACGCTGGCCGCCCCCGGCCGGGACCTGCCCCGGCGCGACATGTGGCGCACGGTCAAGGCCACCGGCACCTACGACACCGCGCACGAGGTCGTGGTCCGCCAGCGCACCGCCGCCGACGAGCAGAGCATCGGCTACTACGTGCTGACCCCGCTGGTCCTCGGCGACGGCGAGGCCGTACTGGTCAACCGCGGCTGGATCTCGGCCGGCAACGACCTCACCAGGTTCCCGGACGTCCCGGCCGCCCCCCGGGGCAAGGTCACCGTGACCGGCCGGATGATGGCCGACGAGACCACCGCCGCCAGTGGCATCAAGGACACCAAGGGTCTGCCCGCCCGCCAGGTCATGCTGATCAACAGCAAGGAGCAGGCGAAGCGGGTCGGCCGGCCGCTGCTCGGCGGCTATGTCGAGGAGACCGGCCCCAAGCCGGCCGGCAGCACGCCGGAGCTGGTCCCCGAGCCGGACCACGACTCCATCGGCCCGCACATGGCGTATGCCATCCAGTGGTGGCTGTTCGCCGCGGCGGTACCGGTCGGCTGGATCGTCCTCGTACGCCGTGAGCGCCGCGACCGGGTGACGGCCGCGGCCAAGAAGGCGGAGGAGGCCAAGGAAGCCGGGGAGGCCCGGGAGGGCGAGGCCGCCGGGGCCGCGCGGGACGGCGGGCGGCCTGCGGAACCGGCCGGTTCCGGGGAAACTGAGGCAGCCGGCGACAACGCGACGCCGGCCCCGGCCAACCCGTAGCCCGGACGGCCGTCACCACCGCGTAGCGCATCCTCCGGGCGGGAAGAGGCGCTGCGTGCACCCACGTATCGAGGACTATGCGCTCATCGGCGATCTGCAGACCGCCGCACTCGTCGGCCGCGACGGGTCCATCGACTGGCTGTGCCTGCCGCGCTTCGACTCCGGCGCCTGCTTCGCCGCCCTCCTCGGCGGCAAGGACAACGGCCACTGGGGGCTCGCCCCCCGGTCCTCCGACGCCCGTGCCCAGCGCTCCTACCGCGGCGACTCGCTGATCCTCGACACCGTCTGGGAGACCCCCACGGGCAGTGTCCGGGTCACCGACTTCATGCCACAGCGCGACCGTCAGCCCGATGTCGTAAGGATCGTCGAGGGGCTCAGTGGCAGCGTCGAGATGCGCGGGGTGCTGCGGCTGCGGTTCGACTACGGGCGGGTGGTGCCCTGGGTGCGCGCCACCGAGGGCTCCCGGGTGGCGATCGCCGGGCCGGACTCCGTGTGGCTGCGCACCCCGGCCCAAAGCAGCACCTACGGCAAGGACTTCAGCACCCGTTCGGACTTCACCGTCGGCGCGGGCGAGCGCAGCGCCTTCGTGCTGACCTGGCACCCCTCGCACGAGCCCCGGCCGGTCCAGATCGATCCGTTCGAGGCGCTCCAGGACACCCTGGACGACTGGCACACCTGGTCCGGGCGCTGCCGCTACCAGGGGCCGTACCGCGAGGCCGTGATGCGCTCGCTGATCACCCTCAAGGCCCTCACCTACGCGCCCACGGGCGGCATCGTGGCGGCGCCGACCACCTCGCTCCCCGAGGAGCTGGGCGGCGTACGCAACTGGGACTACCGCTACTGCTGGCTGCGGGACGCCAGCCTCACCCTGAACTGCCTGCTGTCCGCCGGATATCTGGACGAGGCCGGCGCCTGGCGGGACTGGCTGCTGCGCGCGGTGGCCGGCGCCCCCGACGATCTGCAGATCATGTACGGGCTGGCCGGTGAGCGGCGGCTGCCGGAGGCCGAGCTGCCGTGGCTGACCGGATACTGCGACTCCGCGCCCGTACGCATCGGCAATGCCGCCGTCGAACAGCGTCAGCTCGATGTCTACGGCGAGGTCCTCGACTCCTTCCACATCGCCCGCTCGGCCGGGCTGCCGGCCGAGCAGCACGCCTGGAACATCCAGCGGGCGCTGGTGGACTACCTGGAGTCCACCTGGCGCGACCCCGACGAGGGGCTGTGGGAGATCCGCGGGCCGCGCCGGCACTTCGTGCACTCCAAGGTGATGGCCTGGGTCGCGGCCGACCGGGCGGTGCGGGCGATCGAGTCGTACCCGAAGTTCGGCGGGGACGTCGACCGCTGGCGGGCGATGCGCGACGAGGTCCGCCGCGAGGTGTGCGAGCACGGCTATGACGCCGACCGGGGCACCTTCACCCAGTTCTACGGCTCCAGGGAACTGGACGCCGCGACCCTGCTGATCCCCCGTGTCGGCTTTCTGCCGGGTGACGACCCACGGGTCCTCAGCACCATCGACACGGTGCGCCGGGAGCTGTCGCACGACGGTCTGGTGAGCCGTTACAGCACCGAGGGCATCTCGGTCGACGGGCTGCCGGGCAGCGAGGGCACGTTCCTGGTCTGCTCGTTCTGGCTCGCCGATGCGCTGCAGCTGAGCGGCCGGCGGGCCGAGGCCCAGGAGATGTTCGAACGGCTGCTGGGACTGCGCAACGACGTGGGGCTGCTCTCCGAGGAGTACGACCCGGCCGCCCGGCGCCAGCTGGGCAACTTCCCGCAGGCGTTCAGCCATATCGGCCTGGTGGGGACCGCCTTCGGCCTCCAGGACGGGGCACAGGCACACTAGGGGCCATGGACCTTGGACTCACCGACCGGACGTACCTCGTCACCGGGGCGACCCGTGGCCTCGGCTTCGCCACCGCCCGTGCACTGGTCACCGACGGCGCGAACGTCGTGATCACCGGACGCACCGAGGAGAGCGCGGCCGCGGCGGCCGCCTCCCTCGGTGAGCGGGCCCTGGGGGTGGCGGCCGACAACGCCGACCCGGACGCCCCCGACCGCCTGGTGGCGGCGGCCCGGGAGCGCTTCGGCCGGCTGGACGGGGTGCTCATCAGCGTGGGCGGCCCGGCCCCCGGCACCGCCGCCGACAACACCGACGCCCAGTGGCAGTCGGCCTTCGAGTCGGTCTTCCTCGGCGCGGTACGGCTGGCCCGCGCGGCCGCCGCCGAGCTGACGGAGGGCGGCGTGATCGGCTTTGTGCTGTCCGGCTCGGTGCACGAGCCGATCGGCGGTCTGACCATCTCCAACGGGCTCCGCCCCGGTCTCGCCGGTTTCGCCAAGTCGCTCGCCAACGAGCTGGGGCCGCGCGGTATCCGCGTCATCGGCGTACTGCCCGGCCGGATCGCCACCGACCGGATGACCCAGCTCGACGCGCTCTCCGGCGACCCGGAGGGCTCCCGCGCCCGTAATTGCGCGTCGATCCCGCTGGGCCGCTACGGACGGCCGGAGGAGTTCGGCCGGGCCGCGGCCTTCCTGCTGTCACCCGCCGCGTCGTATGTCACCGGAGTGATGGTGCCGGTGGACGGCGGGGCCCGGCACGGGTTCTGACGGGGGCGGGCGACGGTCCCGGGGCCGCCTGCCCGACAGGGCGGACAGCCCTAACTGACCCGCTCGGGACGGTGCTTGACCGCGCGCAGCCGGACATCGGCCGGCAGCCGGTCGAGCCCGGCCGAGCGGCGGGCGTGCGCCACCGCCTCGTCGGACAGACGCCGGACTACGGTGCCCGGGTCGGCGTGCGGGGCGAGCGCCAGCACGGCCCGTACCTGCGGTTCGCTCCGGCGGCCGGTCAGCACCACCCCGGCCCCGTCGACGCCGTCCAGCGCCTCCGATTCGGCCGCCAGGGCGGCCTCCAGCGCCCGGCCGCGGAGCAGGGCGCCCTCCCCGTCGCCGCTGTCGACGAGGATCTCGTTCAGCCGGTGGCGCCGGAGCTGGGTCAGCAGCCACCACAGCATCAGCAGTACGAAGACGGCCAGCGCGGCGATGACGACGGGCCACCACCAGCCCTGGTCCGTCCAGCGGGTGCGCTGCCGGGTGGGGAGCAGCACCTCGTCAGGGCGGGACCAGGGCCAGCCGGCGGGCAGTGCGAGGTGCCATTTCGCGGGCAGGCCGAGGCCGCCGAGCAGCACCATGCCCCCCACGCCGAACAGCACCACACCGATCAGGCCGAGCAGCACCCGGTTGACCGTTCCGCGGACCCTGCGCATCTCTCGCTCACCTCTTCTTCGGGCGCCGGACGTCCACGGTCAGGCGGAGCTTGTGTGCCAGGCCCAGCTGCCGCAGGCCCTCGCCGAGCGAGGTGTCGAGGTCGGCGCGGACCTCGTCCAGTTCGCGGAAGTGCGAGACGCAGTGCGCTTTCGCCTTGCGGCGGCTGACGGCCATCCGTACGGACTGGACGCCGGCGACCTCCATGGCGCGGTCGCGCAGCACCAGCGCGGCGGCCGCACGGTCCAGCCCGGCCCGGATGTCCGGCGCCGCCGGCCGCATCGGCAGCACCTGGCGCAGCCCGGGGGTGACGGCCAGCACGATCAGCCAGATACCGAGCACCACGGCGACCGCGGCGGCGCCCAGCACCCAGGGGTTGTCGAGGTGACGGGTGGCCAGTTCGCGGGCGAGCCGCCGGCGCCAGGCCATCGCGGGGCGGTCGGCGCGTACCGCGGCCACGTCGTAGAGCAACAGGCCCGCGGCGGCCAGCAGCAGCAGCGCGACCAGGGCGGCCGGTACCCGGCGGGCCGACCAGAAGCGCCGCACCCGGTGGTGGCCGGCGGTGTCCGTGGACGGGCTGTCCGGGGCGGACGGTGTCGTCCCGTCCGCCTCCCCCGGCGTCTTGTCCAGCGTGGGCAGCCGCCGGGTGTCCGGCAGCTGAGCATCCTCGTCGCTCATCGCACCCTCCGGCGGTCCGTATGGTCCAGCAGCGGGGAGTGCAGACGCTCGACCTCCACCGCGACCTCGGGCACTTCCATGTTCGCCAGCGCGGTCACCCGCTCGGTGACATGACGGCGCACCACACGGCACTGTCCGCCGATGTCGGAGGGGTAGCCCAGCTCCACGGCGATCCGCACCCGCGCCTCGCCGAAGGTCCGGCGGTCGTCGCGCCGGTGCACCGTCACCGTCGCATGGGCGTCCGTACGGGCGTGCGGGGACTCCCCGCGCAGCGCCTCCCGGGCGGCCCGTGCGGCGATCTTCGCCACCACCCGGTCCGCGATTCTGGTCGCGCCCCGCTCACCCGCCGGTACGGCGGTGGCAGCGGCGGCCGGGGACACCGTCGCCACCCGGCTTCACCGCCGCCGGTCGCGGTCGCCGCTGCGCGGACGGAAGAATTCGCCGGCCTCCAGATCCCCGTCGAGGAACCTGCCGGCCACGAACCCGATGGCGCCCAGCGCCGCCACCAGGATGAAGGCGCCGAAGCCACCGAAGTACCCGGCGAAGCCCAGCGCCATACCGGCCAAGAGGCCGACCACGGCCATTCTCATCGTGCGCTCCTTCGCTGCCACTCCGGACGGATCCGGCTACTGGAGCCGCGGCTCCGCTTCCTCTTCTTCGTCTGCCTCGTCGGGCAGCTTGACGTCGCTGACCGCGATATTGACCTCGACGACCTCCAGGCCCGTCATCCGCTCCACGGCGGAGATGACGTTCTCCCGGACCGACCGGGCGACGTCGGCGATGGCGACGCCGTAGTCGACCACGATCTCCAGATCCAGCGCGGTCTGTACCTCGCCGACCTCGGCCTTGACGCCCCGGGTCGCGGTCGCGGACCTGCCGCCGCCGGGCACCCGGTCCCGGACGGCGCCGAGCGTACGGGCGAGGCCGCTGCCCATGGCATGCACGCCGATGACGTCCCGGGCCGCCAGACCGGCGATCTTCTCCACGACACCGTCGGCAATGGTGGTCCGCCCCCGGGTCGCCGGGTCGCCGCTGCCCCGTTTGGCAGGCGCCCTGGGTCCCTCTGCGTGCTGCTGGCTCTCGCTCATCGCCGTATCCCTTTCCGCGGGGAGAAGCGGTCCGCCCGCTCCGTTCCTCACATTAGGTCCGGTATGTCCGTACCGCTCCAGGGATGCGGCAGGAGAGTGCTCCGTACGGCGCCGTCGGGCACACCGCCCTGCCGGGCGGGCGGGTCTGCGGCAGGCTGGGGGCGTGGTCCGGAACGTGTCCGGGAAACGGTCCGCGGACCTTCCGGGAAAGGGGTGACGCGGTGGCCGGGAACCAGTTGGCGCAGACGGTCCGGACGCAGCTCGGAATCGGCCGGGTGCTGCCGCTCGGCGGTCCCGCGGACGGGTCGTGGATCACCGAGCGGGCGGCTGCCGGGGCGCTGCGGGCAGCCGCCGGAACACCGTCCGGTGTCCGCATCGGCTCACTGCGGCTGTCCGTCGCCGATCCCGGCAGCGCCCCCGAGCCGGCGGTGCCGGCGCCGCCGAGTGCCCTGCCGCCCGGACCGCTGCGGATCGAGGCGGACTTCGCCACGGTCGCCGACCGGCCGCTGCCCGCACTCGCCGACCAGGTACGCGCGGCGCTGCTGGAGGCCTCGATCCGGGAGCTGGGGCTGGTGGTGGGCGTGGTGGATCTGCGGGTCAGCGGCCTGCTGGAAGCGGACGAGGCCCCGGCGGAGACCGCGTCACCCCGCCCCGCTCCCGAGGGGGAGGTGCCGCCCGCCGCCCCCGTGACGGGTGACCGGACCGGGGCGACGCAGGACGGCGCGGCGGGGATCGCCGCCGTCGCCCGGGGCGTCGCGGGAGTGGCCCGGCTGGCGCCGGTGCTCGGCGGCCCGTCCCGTCCGGTGCGGCTCACGGACGGGCATGCGCTCGTCCAGCTGGCGACCGCACCCGGTCACCGGGCGCTGGATGTCGCCTGCGCCGTACGGCAGGCGGTGGCGGCCGCGCCACCCGCGCCCTCGACGGTCGCCGTACTGGTCACGGCGGTGGAACGGAGCTGACAAGCCGGCCGGGCACGTCCCTGGGCGCGCCGCCGGGCCGGCTCGTGAGTACGTGAACGGTGCGGTACCGCCGCGGGTGCTACTCCCCCACGCCCGCGAGGTCGCGCAGCCGGCGCGCCTGCGCGGCCCGTTCGGCGCGGCGCTGCTCCTCGTACGAACGGCCCGCGGCACCGGCCAGCAGGGCCTTGGTCTCGATGACGGCATCGCGCGGCGCGGCGGTGAGCGCGGCCGCCAAGTCGGCCACCGTGGCGTCGAGTTGGTCGCCGGGCACCACAAGGTTGGCGAGACCGATCCGCTCGGCCTCCTCGGCGTGCACAAAGCGCCCGGTGGCGCAGATCTCCAGCGCCCGGGCGTAGCCGACCAGTCCGACCAGCGGGTGAGTACCGGTCAGGTCCGGTACGAGTCCCAGGCTGGTCTCGCGCATGGCGAACTGCACATCCGGCGCGACCACGCGCAGATCGCAGGCGAGCGCGAGCTGGAAGCCGGCGCCGATGGCGTGCCCCTGGACGGCGGCGATGGACACCAGGTCATTGCGCCGCCACCAGGTGAACGCTTCCTGGTACTCGGCGATGGCGGCATCCAGTGCGCTGTCCGTGCCGTGCGCCAGATCGATGAACGACGGCTCGCCGTCGAAGCCTTCGGGCGTGAACGCCTGACGGTCGAGGCCCGCGGAGAAGGACTTGCCCTCACCACGCAGCACCGCGATCCGTACGCTTCCCGGCAGCAGCGACCCCGCTTCGGCAAGCGCCCGCCACATGGCCGGCGACTGCGCATTGCGCTTGGCCGCGCCGGTGAGGGTCACCGTGGCGATCGCACCGTCCACGGTGAGTCGCACACCGTCCTTGTCGAGCAGAGTCATCAGCGCCTCCGAGTCAGCCAGCCGCACCTGCGTGCGTAAGTGACTGAACGGTAACCTCCCGGTCGACCGCTCGGCCGACCGGGGGGACACCGTTGCACCCGGAGTCGCGGCTGTCAGGCCGATGCGGCCTTCTTGCCCCTCGTGGCTCCGCCTCGACCGCGCAGGACCACACCGGATTCGCTGAGCATCCGGTGCACGAATCCGTAGGAGCGGCCGGTTTCCTCGGCCAGCGCCCGGATGCTCGCACCGGAGTCGTACTTCTTCTTCAGGTCTGCCGCGAGCTTCTCGCGCGCGGCGCCGGTTACCCGGCTGCCCTTCTTCAGAGTCTCGGCCACCCGTGCCTCCTCGTGGGAAGTGCGCTCTGGACTCTCATGATCACCCCTCCCCGGCTTCCTGGCCACCCATTCCGCAAGGTCGATACGACATCGTTTGCCGGCGGACGCCCGGTCAAGCGGGCCGGAATCGCTCATTCCGACTGCGCGGAAGGCCGTCCGCGCCCGGCCGCCCGCGAGAAGTGGCAGGTCAGGTGGTGTGCGGCCGAAAAGGCGACGGCCGGGTCCCCAGGACCCGGCCGCAGGCCGCAGACTCGCCGGTGTACGAGCCGTTCTCACTCAGATGATGGATCACGCATCGGCCGAATGATCCATACGGCATGATCCATTCGCCGCGGTCAGGCCAGCGCGACCAGATCCGCGTAGTCCTGGCCCCACAGGTCCTCGACACCGTCGGGCAGCAGGATGATCCGCTCCGGCTCCAGCGCGTCCACCGCTCCCTCGTCGTGGCTCACCAGGACCACCGCGCCCGTGAAGGTGTGCAGCGCGCCGAGGATCTCCTCGCGGCTGGCCGGGTCGAGGTTGTTGGTGGGCTCGTCGAGCAGCAGGACGTTGGCGGAGGAGACGACCAGCGTCGCCAGGGCGAGGCGGGTCTTCTCGCCGCCGGAGAGCACCCCGGCGGGCTTGTCGACGTCGTCGCCGGAGAAGAGGAAGGAACCCAGCGTCTTGCGGATGGCGACCAGGTCCATGTCCGGGGCGGCCGAGCGCATGTTCTCCAGGACCGTGCGGTCCGGGTCCAGCGTCTCGTGCTCCTGGGCGTAGTAGCCGAGCTTGAGGCCGTGCCCGGGGCGGACCTCGCCGGTGTCCGGGGTCTCGACGCCGGCCAGCAGCCGCAGCAGGGTGGTCTTGCCGGCACCGTTCAGACCGAGGATGACGACCCGGGAGCCCTTGTCGATGGCCAGGTCGACGTCGGTGAAGATCTCCAGGGAGCCGTAGGACTTCGACAGGCCCTCGGCGGTGAGCGGGGTCTTGCCGCACGGCGCCGGGTCCGGGAAGCGCAGCTTGGCGACCTTGTCGGAGGCGCGCACCGCCTCCAGGCCGGCCAGCAGCTTGTCGGCGCGCTTGGCCATGTTCTGCGCGGCGACGGTCTTGGTGGCCTTGGCCCGCATCTTGTCGGCCTGGCTGTTGAGGGCCGCGGCCTTCTTCTCGGCGTTCTGCCGCTCCCGCTTGCGGCGCTTCTCGTCGGCCTCGCGCTGCTGCTGGTAGAGCTTCCAGCCCATGTTGTAGATGTCGATCTGGGAGCGGTTGGCGTCCAGATAGAAGACCTTGTTGACGACGGTCTCGACCAGGTCGACATCGTGGGAGATCACGATGAAGCCGCCGCGGTAGGTCTTGAGGTAGTCCCGCAGCCAGACGATGGAGTCGGCGTCGAGGTGGTTGGTCGGCTCGTCGAGCAGCAGGGTGTCGGAGTCCGAGAACAGGATCCGGGCCAGCTCGACGCGGCGGCGCTGACCGCCGGAGAGCGTATGGAGCGGCTGGCCGAGGATGCGGTCGGGCAGGCCGAGGCTGGCGGCGATGGTCGCGGCCTCCGCCTCGGCGGCGTACCCGCCCTTGGTCAGGAACTCGGTCTCCAGGCGCTCGTACTTCTTCATCGCCTTGTCGCGGGTGGCGCCCTTGCCGTTGGCCATCCGGTCCTCGTTCTCCCGCATCTTGCGGAGCACGGAGTCCAGATCACGGGCGGACAGGATGCGGTCGCGGGCGAGCACGTCCAGGTCGCCGGTGCGCGGGTCCTGCGGCAGATAGCCGACGTCGCCGGCGCGGGTGACCGTGCCGGAGGCGGGGATGCCCTCGCCCGCCAGCACCTTGGTGAGGGTGGTCTTGCCGGCGCCGTTGCGGCCGACCAGGCCGATGCGGTCGCCCTTGGCGATACGGAAGGAGGCGGACTCGATGAGGATTCGGGCGCCGGCGCGCAGCTCGAGGCCGGAGGCGGTGATCACGGAAAAGCTCCAGGGCAGGAAGACGGCGGATTGGACGGACGGTCCGAGAGCGGGCTGCGCCGTCTAATGAACCCAAGGGAGAACTGCCATAGGAGGCAGTCTAACGGCCCTGTGCAAATGATTTTCCGGGTGGCGGCCGGAGGGACCGGCCCCGTGGGGTGCGCCGGGCAGCGGCCCCTTCGCACCACCGCACGTCGTGGCGCACCACGCGGCGGCGGGCGGCGGCGGACGCGGGGTCAGATCCCGCGTGAGACTGTGACGCAGCTCTCAACGAGCCGCTCCGGCGTCTCTTCACGGGGAGGTTCCCCGGCCGCCCCGCCGTGGCGCTCAGACGCCGCCCGTGTGGACCTGGAACGCCGCGCGGCGGACGGCCTTGGCGAGGGCCGGGTCCGGGTGGGCGGCGGCCAGGGCCACCAGCACCTGGACCGTCCTGGGGTGCCCGACGGCGCGTACCTCCTCCAGGAGGCGTGGCACCGAGCCCTGGACCGCCGAGTCGAGGTGGCGTACGAGGAGCTGGGTCTCGCCGTGGTCGGCGACGGCCGCGGCGGTGTCCACCCACAGCCAGGTCGACTCCTCGCGGGTGAGCACATCGGGCGCGGTCTCCGGGTCGCCGCCCTCGTGCTCGACCAGCCACAACAGGGCGTACGGCCGCAGACCCGGCTCGTCGGCCGCGGCCCGTACGGCGGCCTCGGCCGGGGCGCCGACCGCCCGCAGCGCCTCGAAGGCGAGGCCGCGCAGCAGCGCGTCCTCACCGCGGGCCACGGTCAGCAGCTCCTCGACGGCGGCGCCGACGGAGCGGGCGGCGAGCCAGGCGCGGTATTCGGCGCGGGCCGGTCCCGGGGTGAGCCGGGCGCATCCGCGGAGCATCGCCTCCGCGGACTGTTCGATATTGCCGGCCGGGCTCTGCGCGGCGACACAGATCTGCTCCAGCTTGACCCACACCGACCAGTTGCCGAGCGGTGTCAGCTGCGCCTCGGACACCTCGTGCACGGCCTCCCGGGCGCCGTCCGCCGGCACCAGCGCGCCGACGGTCCGCAGGGCGTCCAGCGCCCAGTCCAGCAGCTCGGCCAGCGACGCCCCCGCGGCGTCGTCGGCGGCCACCGCGGCCTCGTCGGCGCTGCCCGGGGCCGCCGGGTCCTGGCCGTAGGGGACCTCGCAGCGTTCGGTACGCAGTTCGGCGACGCGCTGATCGAGCATGTCGAGCAGCACCGGCAGTCGTTCGGGCCCGGCCGTCAGATGCAGCAGGGACAGCAACTGCGGCAGCGCCTCGACGACTTCGGCGACTATCGCGGGGCCGGCGCCGGCCGGTGCGGGGCGGGCCAGCGACCAGGCGTCGAAGAGCGCGACCCAGCCGCGCAGTACGGCGGTGTCGTCGCGGTCCCAGGCGCGCAGCCGCCAGCCGGGGCGGGCGAGGCCGTCGTGGAGTTCGACGAGCCCGGCCAGCCGGGCCCGGTCCCAGTCGGTGCGGACCTGTTGCGGCGTCAGGCCCAGGGCTTCGGCGGCGCGTTCCGCGACGGCCTTCGGCAGCGCTCCGTCGGGGCCGGCGCGCAGGCTGCCGCCGGCGGCGCCGGCACCGACGCTGTCGGCCCAGCGGGCGAGCCGGGCGGCGCCGGCCAGTACGGCACGGGCCTGGCGGGCCAGTTCCGCGGGCGGCGGCGTGCCCTCGGGTGGGCGGGGCGCCGGGCGCTTGGCCCGGGTTGTCACCGCCCGGCGGGCGGCCGCAACCGGTTGACGGGGGACGAGTCGGAGCCGGGAGTCGCGCGGAGTACGGGACGTCACAGGAGCAGTGTTGCCGCTGTCGGCCCGAAAGCCCAATCGGAACCCGGCTTGCGATCTGCCACGGCGACGTCATCTCACCGACCCATCCCTGATGGGGGGAGTTGTCCCCCCGTATACCCGGGAGCCATCGGGGCGCCGGGGCCGGTGGAGCGGGAAGCGGCCGGTGGGGGCCGGTGCCGGGGACGGCATCCGGCCGGGCCCGGGAGGCGGCGGTGCTACATGAGCGGGGTGAGGAAGCGCCGCAGGGCCTCTTCGTAGCCCGTCGGGTCGGCGTTCCACATCGCGGCGTGCGGTGCGTGCGGGACCGGTTGCAGCGTGATCAGGTCGGCCCGGCGGGCGGCGAAGGAGCGGGAGGCCGTCCAGGGGGCGATCAGGTCGTCGGGCCCGTGGAAGAGCAGGGTGGGAATATCCAGCTCGTCCGGGTCGACGGCGTCGGCGGGATGGTCCAGGGACATTCCGGTGCTGCCCTCGGCGGCGCGTACCACCAGCGGCAGCAGGGCGCGCGGGATCCGCCGGGCGGTGGCCAGCGCGCGGACGGTGGCGTTCCGGTCGAGGACCGGGGAGTCCAGGACGAGGCCGCTGATCCGGTCGCGCAGCGCGGAGTGGGCGGCGGCGCGCAGTGCCATGGTCGCGCCGGTGGACCAGCCGTAGAGGACGACGTCCTGGGCGCCGTAGCGCAGGGCGTAGCGGATCGCCGCGTCCAGGTCGCGCCATTCGGTGTCGCCGAGGTGGCTGACGCCGTCGGCGGTGCGCGGGGCGCCGAGGTCGTTGCGGTAGGACAGGTCGAGGACCGGCAGCCGGTGGCGGTGCAGGAACGGCATGACCACCATGGGGTGTTCGCGGGTGGTGCCCAGACCGTGTGCGGTGATGACCCAGGTGTCGCGTACGCCGGGGACGAACCATGCCGGGAGGGCGCCGAGTTCGCCGGGGATGTCGACGTCGGCGCAGTCGAGGCCGAGGGTGTGCCGGGGGTTGCCGAGGTGCAGCTGCGGGGTGAGCCGCATCCGGTTGCCCGGCCTGAGGGTGCCGTGGGTGACCCGGACCAGACGGCGGACGACCGCGTCGGCGGGGTGCGGGACACCGTGGATGACGTCACCGATCACCGCATGGCAGCCGGAGCCGGTGAGCCCGTACGTGCCGGGCCGCAGGGACGCCAGGCTGCGGGTGAGGGCGATGCGCTCCTCGGTGGCGGAGTGCACGGTGAGGCGGGAGTCGCCCGGGAAGGGCTGGTCCGGCGATGGTTTCAGGGCAATGTCGCTGGCGTACCGGCCGACCGCCACGGCGGCCGCCCCGGCACCTATCACGGTGATGGCGGCCACGGCCGCCGCAGTACCCAGGCGCACCTCATCAGTGTGCGCAGCGGTGCCGGGTGCGGCCACCGGGCGGAGTCGGGCGGGTGACCGGCCGGGCCCGTCCAGTCCGGGCATCCGGACGGGCCCGGGGGGGTGGCGGACGGGTGCGGGCCGCCACCCGGGGCGGGCGTTCAGCCCTGCCGGCCGCCCTGCTGGCCGTAGCCGCGCAGCTGTGCGGCGGCCTCGTCGAGCTCACCGGCCGACAGCAGATTCGGCGTCCGGCCCGGTACGGAGCTCGCGCTGAGCCACACCCGGCACATCCATTCCAGCTGGGCGGTGCGGTCCAGCGCCTGGCCGAGGCTGTCTCCGTAGGCGATGGTGCCGTGGTTCTGCAGCAGGCAGCCGGTGCGGTCGCGGAGCGCCTCGCGCATGTTCGCGGCGAGCTCGTCGCTGCCGTACAGGGCGTAGGGCGCGACGCGGACGGGGCCGCCGAGCGCCGCGGCCATGTAGTGGACCGGCGGGAGTTCGGGGACGAGGGTGGAGACGGCGGTGGCGTACGGGGCGTGGGTGTGGACGACGGCGGTGGCCGTGGTGCTGCGGTAGACCGTCAGATGCATCGGGAGTTCGCTGGTCGGCCGGAGCGCGCCGATGATCTGGCGGCCTTCGAGGTCGACCGCGGTGGTGTCGCCGGGCCCGAGCCGGTCGTACGGGACGCCGCTGGGGGTGACCAGGACGAGGTCTCTGATGCGGCGCGAGACATTGCCCGAGGTGCCGACGACCAGGCCGTCGGTGACCGTTCTGCGGGCGGTGGCGACGAGTTCGCTCCAGGCGGCGGCGAGGTCGTCGGGGTGTTCCTTCATGGGTCCTCCGTCGCGGTGCGGCGAATGCGGATGATGCGGTGCGCGACACCGTACGAGCGGGCCGGGGCACCGTACGCCGGGGGCCCGTCCGACCGGTATCCGCCATATGGGGACTCCTGTGCCTGTGCCGGGGATTGACCTGATTTGAGCTTTCTTGGGTGGCTCGCCCCTTACCGTCGAGGTGATTCCACGACGACAGGACCGCGGGAACGGCTCGTCGGCCAAGCCCATGAAGTTCGCCGACAGATGAGGCGGAAGTGACGCCAGAGGCACCTCCGCGTGAACACTGCGGTGGCGCCATCGCCGCGCCCGTCCCCGTTCACTTTCCGTTCACCCGCTCTCCGTACGGTCCCGAGCGTCACTGACCTTCGAACTGATTGCCTGGGTGAATGGAACACATCACGCTTCTCATCGGGATCGTGATCGTCACGGCCTTGGTGTTCGACTTTACGAACGGCTTCCACGACACGGCCAACGCGATGGCCACCACCATTTCCACCGGGGCCTTGCGACCCAAGACCGCGGTGGCGATGTCGGCAGTGCTCAACCTCGTCGGCGCGTTCTTGTCCGTGGAGGTGGCCAAGACCATCTCCGGGGGGATCATCGACGAGAGCGCCGGCATCAGACCTGAAGTGATCTTCGCCGGCCTGGTCGGCGCGATCGTCTGGAACCTGCTGACCTGGCTCGCGGGTCTCCCCTCCAGCTCCTCCCACGCCCTCTTCGGCGGTCTGATCGGCGCGACCCTGGTGTCCGTCGGCACCAACGGCGTGCACGGCGACGCCGTGGTGATGAAGGTCCTGATCCCCGCGGTGGCCGCGCCGGTCGTCGCCGGTCTGGCCGCGATGGCGGCGACCCGGCTCACCTACCGGCTGACCCGCAACCGCGACGAGGCGGACACCGCCAAGGGCTACCGCGCGGGACAGATCGCCTCCGCCGCCCTGGTCTCCCTCGCCCACGGCACCAACGACGCCCAGAAGACGATGGGTGTGATCACGCTCGCGCTGATCACCGGCGGCGTGGTCGCCCCGCACGCCGACCCGCCGCTGTGGGTCATCGCCTCGGCCGGTGTCGCCATCGCGCTCGGCACGTACCTGGGCGGCTGGCGGATCATCCGCACGATGGGCAAGGGCATCACCGACATCCAGCCGCCGCAGGGCTTCGCCGCCCAGACCGGCGCCGCGGCCACCATCCTGGCCTCCTCCCACCTCGGCTTCGCGCTCTCCACCACCCAGGTCTGCTCCGGCTCCGTGATGGGCTCGGGCCTGGGCCGCAAGGGCGGCGTGGTGCGCTGGTCCACGGCCGGCCGGATGGTCCTCGCCTGGGGCCTGACGCTGCCGGCCGCCGGTGCGGTCGCGGCGGGCGCCGCGTTCCTCGCCGGCCAGGGCGACTGGGGCGTGGCGGCGGTGGCGGTCCTCGGACTGGTCATCTGCGGCGCGATCTGGGCCGCCTCCCGGCGCAAGCCGGTCGACCACACCAACGTCAACGAAGGCCCGGCCGCGGAGCCGGTGGGCGTGGTCACCGCCGCGCTGCGCACCGTCTCCCCGCCCCCGGCAGGCCAGCAGGCCCCGGCGGCCGACGCCCCGGAGACCGGCGCCGCTCCGGCCGAAGCCCCGGAAACCACCGGGATTCCGGCCCAGGCGTCCGGCGCCGACACCTCCACCACCCCGCGCGCCAAGGCCGCGACGGTCACCCGCTAGCTGTCATCACCTAAGGAACTCCATGAGCATCGACTGGGCAGCTCTCGGCCAGGTCTTCGGCGTCACCCTCGTGGTGACGGTCGGGATCGTGGGCCTGTTCACCGTCGGCATCGTCGGCACGTCCCGCAGGCCGGGCCAGGAAGGTGCGGCAGCCGCGGTCGCCGCACCGGGTGCGGGCGCACGGGCCGGCGCGATGACCGCCTTCGGTCTCTGCGCGGCGGCCGTGGCCTATGGCATCTATCTGATCGTTGCCGGCTGACACCGCCGGGCACGACGGACCGGGCGAGGCGTCCGGTGGACCACGGCATCAGCCGTCGTCCGCCGGGCGCCTTGTTCCTTGTTCGCCCCGTCCGCCGAGCGCGTCATCGGCCTGCCGGGCCAGCCGGTCGGCGATGGCGGTGCCGCCGCGGCCGTTGAGATAGGCGGACACCCCGATCTGCACGACCTTGCTGAAGGTCTGGTAGTGGGCGCTGCGCGGGCGCGGTGCGGCCGCCAGCAGCGCCTCGTGCAGCGTGCGGGGGTCGGGCCGGGGCTCCGGTCCCGTGGCGCCGTGCTCACCGCGTTCCGCGCCGTCGGGCGGCAGCGGGCAGTGCGGCGCCGTGGCCGCCGCCCGGTACGCCGAATCGCGGGTGGCCGCGAACCCCCGCTCCAGCAGACAGCGCTCGCTGCCGGGGCTGGTCAGCGCCTCGATCAGGGACCGGGCGCCGGCCGGCCGTTCGCTGCCGGCCGCGAGGGCGAGATTCTGCCCGCCCAGCACGGACATCCGTTTGCCGTCGCTGGGGCGGGCCGGCAGCTGGGTGACGTCGAACTGCTCGCCGGGGGTGAGCTTCTCGGCGACCGAGGCGTATTCGACCGGCCAGTTGCGCATGAACAGCGCCCGGCCGTCGGCGAACCAGCGGCGGCTCTCCGTCTCATCCATCGTGGTGGCCTCGTGCGGCATGATCGAGTCGAGCCGGAGTTTGAGGTCGGCGATGCCCTGCTGGAGCGCGCCGACCTGCTCGCCCTTGGTGAAGCTGGTGGCGTCCGGGTCGCCGCCGTTGACCCAGGCCGACTCCAGGGTGTTGACGGTCAGCCCCTCGTAGGGCCGCAGCTGGGCGACCATGCCGTACATCGTGGGCCGCTGCTTCTTGTGGTCCGTGGCGGCGTCCCGGGCGGCCTTGCGGTTGTAGGCCTGCGCCACCTCGGTCGCCACATCCTTCAGCTCGCCCCAGTTGGACGGGGCGCCATGGCCGTACTCACGGAGGATGTCCTTGCGGTAGTAGAGCAGTCCGGCGTCGGTATTGAAGGGCACCCCCCACACCTTGCCGTCGTACTCCACGGTCTTGGCCACGCTGTCGAGGAAGTCGCCGTCCAGGCCCGTGGCCCAGGGACGGATCACGCCCGCCTCGGCGAACTCCGTGGTCCAGGCGACATCGAGGTTGAGCACGTCATAGCCGCCGTTGCCGGACTGGCCCGCCGCCAGCAGCTGGCTGCGCTGGCCGTCGGCGGTGTCCGGGAGCCGGACGATCCGGACGGTGCGGCCGGTGCGCCGCTCCCAGTCGTGGATCAGGTCCTGACGGACGCCGGAGCTGCTGAGGTCGCTGCCGGTGGCGAGGACGATCGCGCCCTTCTCCGGGACGAGTTGCTCACCCGGCGTACAGCCGCTCATCGCGAGCAGCAGGGCCAGACCGGCCAGGGCGGCGGGTGCGGCGGTGCGTGGAGCGGTCATCGGTCCCCCTGCGTGGCCGTGCCGATGGAGGCGACCCGCCCGGCCAGGGTGTCGACGGCCTGCGGGCCGCCGGGCACACACTGGCCGTGGGAGGCGTCGGCCAGCCGCTGGAGGGCGAAGGTGTCACAGCCGGACTTGCCCATCACCAGCGCCAGGACGGGCACTTCGGGCCCCTCCTCGACGAGGGTGCCAAGGGTCCGCTCCACGCCCGCCGCGCGCCCCGGGCCCGCACCGTCGTCCTGGTCGAGGATCAGCACAATGGCCTTGTTGGTGGCCGGGGACTTCTTCATCCGGCGCACCGCGCGGGTCAGCGCCTCCTCCATCGCGGCACCGTGCTCGACCAGTTCGCCGCCCGCGATCCGGTCCAGCGCGGCCCTGCCCGGGGCCGGGTCGGCGCTGCCGAGCGGGACCAGCTCGCGCACCGCGTCGGCGTCGGTGGGGTGCGCCCGGTCCGGGAAGGCCCACAGGCCGTAGGTATGGCGTGCGCCGACCATCTCCAGGACGCGCCCGGCCGCGTTCAGGGCGGTCGGGAGCCGCCCGCCGTCCGCCATGGAAGTGGAGGTGTCGAGGAGGATCAGCACCTGGCTGGACCGCTGTGCCTTGTCGTAGCCGTCCAGCACCTGGGACACCTGGTCCGGGTCCGCCGTGAAGGGGACGGTCCGGGCGACGGGGCTGACGTCCGCGCGGCTGTCGAGCAGCGGTGAGCCCGGCCCCGGGCCGGTGCCTTTCACCCCGCGGTAGCCCTGTGCGGTGAGGGTGCGCTGTCCGCCGTCCGGGGCGCGCAGCCAGGTCGCGAAGCCCGCCACGGCGGCCTGCCGTGGGGTGGCGTCGGTGGTGCCGTGCCAGTCGACGCGGATCAGCGGGTGGTCCAGGGCGGGGACGTTCTCGGGGTAGTAGGCGACGTACCGGTTGCGGAGCGGGAGCGCGGCGTCCAGGGCCGGGCAACTGCCGGTGGCGCGGCCGAGGTTGTAGTCGGCGAGGGACTTCTCCGACACCAGCGGCGCGGACTTCGTACGGTCGACGGCGCCGGCGGCGTCCGCGTCGGGGCGCAGCGAACACAGCAGTTCGGTGCTGCCCGCGTACTGGCTGCCCGGGGCGGACAGCCGCTCCTCGGCGTGCCGGGCGAGGGTGAGGTCGGGCGCGCCGGGCGAGGCGGTGCCCGCGCTGTCGTGGGTGAGGTAGAGGCCGATGGTGTGCAGCAGCCCGGTGCCGGACAGCGCCGGGCTCGGCCGCAGGAGCCGGAGGTCGCGGTGGCTGCGGTCGGTGCCGGTGAGCAGCTCCCGCCAGGAGGCGCCGGCCGGTTCGACTTCGTCCAGCCGTTGGCGCGCCGGGATGCCGACGACCAGGGGGGTGTAGGCGACCGGGGCGTTGTAGTGCAGGGTCGCCGGGGAACCCTTGGCGGGCATCCCGCGGCGGGCCGCGTAGTAGTCGGCGGTGGATTCGGGGATCCAGATGTCGGGCTGTGGTCCGGGCCGGTGGAGAGGGTCGATGCCCTTGTCGCCTGGCCCGCCCTTGCCGGTGCCCTGGGCCTCGCCCTGCCAGCGGCCGGCGGCGGCGAAGCCCTGGTCGACCTGGTCCTTGGCGGCGGAGTAGACGGTGATCTGGGCGCGCCGGCAGCCGTCGGGGAGGTCGCCCCCGCCGTTGAGGGGGCGGGTGTTGGCGTCGGACATCTCGTAGTCGAAGGCCGCCTGGCGCAGCGCGGGTTCGGCCTCGGGGGCGGTCAGCAGCCGCAGTTCGAGGGCGGGCGGGCAGGCTTCCGTGCCGTTCGGGAGGTTCAGCAGCACGACGCCCGCGGTGGCCGGTACGAGGATGATCGCCAGCACCATCAGGATGCGGAACCAGTGCCGGAAGGAGGCGTTCAGCCGGCGGCGTAAGCGGACCCGCAGCGGGGTGGGCGGCCGGATCTCGGGGGTGGCGAAGGACAGGATGACGTCGTCGACGGTGTTCTGCTTCGCGGAGCGGGGCTCCCAGACGTCGCCCATCGGGGTCCGCTCTCCGGCGAGTTGTTCCCGCAGCTCCCGGACGAGGTCCTCGAAGGTGACGAACCGCTTGCCGGGGATGCCCTGTTCGAGGGTCTGCCGCAGGGCGCGGGTGAAGACGCTGCCGCCGGTGGGCTCCTCGCCGCTGAAGATCCGGCGGTTGGGCTGCGCGGCCATCAGCAGCGACATGGGGGTGCGGCAGGCGTGGAAGGCTTCACCGGCGTTGCCGGCGTAACAGCACTCCAGGACGATCACGATCCGGTCGGCCCGTGCGTTGTCCAGGTAGGACAGCACCATGTCCTGCCAGGAGACGGTCTTGTGACGCCGTTCCGACGCACCGACCATGAGCTGGAGATTGCCGCCGTCCGGGCCCACCCGGCCGTGGCCGGAGAAGTAGACCAGCAGCAGTCCGCGGGCCTCCTGGGTGACGGTGTCCAGCGCCTGTTCGACCTCCCATGGCTCCTGGGGCCGGCAGATGACGACCTCGCCCTTGGTGAACAGATCGGTGCCGGGAGCGAGCAGGACCCGCTCCAGTTCCTGGGGGTTGTCCCGCACCGCCGGGAGCGGACGCAGATGCCGGTAGTCGTCGACACAGATCAGCAGCGCCCGGTTGACCTTGCCCCGTGCGTCGTATTCGGACATCCGGCTCAGTCCCCGGTGGTGCTGCCGCCCCCGTTCGCCGGGCTGCCGGGATCGGGGCGTCCGGGGGCCGGGGCGCCCGGTCCGGGGTCGCCGAGTGCGCGCAGCTCGCCGTCCCCGCCGCCGACCGCCACGGCGGGCCGTTCGCCGGTGTCGCGTTCCTCCCTGCGGCGGCGCAGCCATTCGCGCAGGGCGATGCTCAGGCTTTTGGTGATCTCGGCGGCGACCGCGCCGACGACGACCAGGATCAGGTCGTCGACGCCGATGGCCATGTCGCCGGGGCCCTCGTCGCACTCCCCCGACGGCCGCAGTTCCCAGTCGTGCGCCCGCTGGGTCAGCCAGGGCTCCCGCTCCAGCCAGGCCTTGAGGTCCTCGACGTCCTGGTCAGGATTGTTGGTGCCCGTGATCCTGATACGGATCTCATGACGGTCAGCGCGCTGCGGCATCCCCCGGCCCCCTTCCGGCGGCCCCGTCGCCGTGCACCAGATAGTGACGCGGGATCAGGTGTGCAGGCAACCGTCTGTGACCCGACTGCCACGCTGTGGCGTGCACCACAGCGCCTGCCATACGGCAGCGTCGCAGGTCAAGGGTGAGTTGACGGGCATTCGCGGGGCGTGGTGGACTGCCGGAGCCATTCGGCGACAGCTGAGGAAGTCCGGTGCGAATCCGGCGCGGTCCCGCCACTGTCACCGGGGAGCGTTCCTCCAGCGAAGGCCACGGTCCGCCTCGCACACGTCGGATTCGGCTGACGTGCGCGGGACTGGAAGGCCGGAGGACACGCCGATCCGGGAGCCAGGAGACTCTTGTCGCCGTCACGTCGAGCCAGGGCGCGGACCCTGAGTGAGGACATACCGCCATGCCCGGCCGCCCCGTGAGATCCCCACTGCCCGCTGCCGCAGGTCCCTTTCGAGGCCTGACGGCGGGCTGATCCGATGCGCGGCGAACACGCGGGATATGCGTGCGGCGCGGCCCTCGGCTTTCTCGGCGACCTGATCGCGGCGGATCCGCGGCGCGGCCATCCGGTGGCCGCGTTCGGCCGGGCCGCGGGCGCCGTCGAGCGCCGGCTGTGGCGCGACCACCGCGGCTACGGGGCGGTCCATACCGCGCTGTGCGCGGGCGGTGCTGCCGCCGGTGCCGCGCTGCTCCAGCGCGCCGTGCGGGGCACCGCTCCCGCTTCTCCGCTGTCGCTCCGTGGTGGCGCGGGGGTCGCGCTGACCGCGGCGACGGTCTGGGCCGTGCTGGGCGGCACCTCGCTCGGCCGGGAGGCACGGGCCGTCGGCGGGGCGCTGACGGCGGGTGATCTGGACGTGGCGCGGGAGCGGCTGCCGCATCTGTGCGGGCGCGATCCGCAGGCGCTGGACGGGCCGCAGATGGCCCGCGCCGTGGTGGAGTCGGTCGCCGAGAACACCTCCGACGCGGTGGTGGGCGCCCTGGTGTGGGGCTCGCTGGGCGGCGTGCCCGGCCTGGTGGCGTTCCGCGCGGTGAACACTCTGGACGCGATGGTGGGGCACAAGTCGGCGCGCTACCGCCGCTTCGGCTGGGCCGCGGCCCGGCTCGACGATCTCGCCGGCTGGCCCGGCTCCCGGCTGACCGCCGCGCTGACCGTGCTCGCGGGCCCCGACCGGCGCGGTGCGCTGCGGGCCTGGCGGGCGGACGGCGGTGCGCATCCGAGCCCCAACGCGGGCCCGGTGGAGGCCTCGTTCGCGGGGGCGCTGGGCGTACGGCTGGGCGGCACACTGGCGTACGGCGGGCGGGTGGAACACCGTCCGGTGCTCAACGGCGCGGCGCCGCCGGTGGCGGCGCCCGACATCGAGCGGGCGGTGCGGCTCTCCCGCCGGGTGAGCGCGCTGGCGCTGGCGACGACGGTGGCGGCGCGGCTGGTGGCCGGCGCGGCGCTGCGCACACGACAGCCGGGTTCCCGGCGCAGGAGGAGCCGGTGAACGGGCGGTTGAAGGCATCCGGCGGGGCGGTCGGCGGTGGGCTGCTGGTGGCCGGTACGACGTCCGACGCCGGCAAGAGCGTGGTGACGGCGGGCATCTGCCGCTGGCTGGTCCGGCAGGGCATCCGGGTGGCGCCCTTCAAGGCGCAGAACATGTCGCTGAATTCGTTCGTCACGCGCGAGGGCGCGGAGATCGGACGGGCCCAGGCGATGCAGGCCGCCGCGGCGCGGGTGGAGCCGACCGCGCTGATGAACCCCGTCCTGCTCAAGCCGGGCAGCGACCGCAGCAGCCAGGTGGTGCTGCTGGGGAAGCCGGTCGGCGAGCTCAGTGCCCGGGGGTACTTCGGGGCGTCGTCCGCGGGGAAGACGCCTTACGCGGGCCACCGGGAGCAGTTGCTCGGGACGGTGACCGACTGCCTTCAGGAGCTGCGGCGTACCCATGACGCGGTGATCTGTGAGGGCGCCGGCAGCCCCGCCGAGATCAATCTGCGGCGGACCGACATCGTGAACATGGGGATCGCGCGGGCCGCCCGTATCCCGGTGGTCGTGGTCGGCGACATCGACCGCGGCGGGGTGTTCGCCTCGTTCTTCGGCACCACGGCGCTGCTGTCCAAGGAGGACCAGGCGCTGGTCGCGGGGTATCTGGTCAACAAGTTCCGGGGCGATGTGACGCTGCTGGAGCCGGGGCTGGAGATGCTGCGCGGCCTCACCGGGCGGCGGACGCTGGGCGTGCTGCCCTTCGCGCACGGGCTCGGCATCGACGAGGAGGACGGCCTGCGGGTGTCGCTGCGGGGCGCGGTGCGCGAGAGCGTGGTGGCTCCGCCGCACGGCGCGGATGTGCTGCGGGTGGCGGTCTGTGCCGTACCGCTGATGTCGAACTTCACGGACGTGGACGCACTGGCCGCCGAACCGGGTGTGGTGGTGCGGTTCGTGGACCGGGCCGAGGACCTCGCCGACGCCGACCTGGTGGTGCTGCCGGGGACCCGGGGCACGGTGCGGGCGCTGGAGTGGCTGCGGGAGCGCGGGCTGGCGGACGCGATCGCCCGGCGGGCCGCCGAGGGCCGGCCGGTGCTGGGCATCTGCGGCGGCTACCAGATGCTGGGCGCGCACATCGAGGACGAGGTCGAGTCCAAGGCGGGCGCGGTCGACGGGCTGGGGCTGCTGCCCGTACGGGTGCGGTTCGCGGTGGAGAAGACGCTCGCGCGGCCGTCCGGCGAGGCGCTGGGCGAGCCGGTGGAGGGGTACGAGATCCACCATGGTGTCGCCGAAGTGACCGGCGGGGATGAGGCGTTCATCTCCGATGGCCAAGGGCGCAGCCTGGACGGTTGCCGGGTCGGCTCCGTATGGGGCACGCACTGGCACGGCGCGCTGGAGAGCGACGGCTTCCGCCGGGCGTTCCTGCGGCGGGTCGCGGCGGACGCGGGCCGGGCGTTCGTCCCGGCCCCCGGCACCAGCTTCGCCACCCTGCGCGAGGAGCAGCTGGACCGGCTGGGCGATCTGATCGAGGAGCACGCGGACACCGGCGCGCTGCTGCGGCTGATCGAGGAAGGGGTGCCGGAGGGACTGCCGTTCGTGCCTCCGGGGGCGCCATGAGGGGTACACACACGACGAATCCGGAGCTCGACGGCGACGTGGAGGACGACACAGCATGACAACCGCGCACAACACGACCCCGCAGTACCCCTTCACCGCAGTGGTCGGGATGGACGATCTGCGGCTCGCGCTGCTGCTGAACGCGGTGAGCCCCGCGGTGGGCGGCGTGCTGGTCCGCGGGGAGAAGGGCACCGCCAAGAGCACCGCCGTCCGGGCGCTGTCGGCACTGATGCCGGCCGTGGACGTGATCAGCGGCTGCCGCTTCGCCTGCGCCCCGGCCGTGCCCGACCCCGGCTGTCCCGACGGGCCGCATGAGACGGGTGCCGTCGAGGAGCGCCCGACGCGGATGGTCGAACTGCCCGTCGGCGCCTCCGAGGACCGGCTGGTCGGCGCGCTGGACATCGAGCGGGCGCTGTCGGAGGGCGTGAAGGCCTTCGAACCCGGCCTGCTGGCGGATGCGCACCGCGGCATCCTGTACGTCGACGAGGTCAATCTGCTCCATGACCACCTCGTAGACCTGCTGCTGGACGCGGCCGCCATGGGCGCCTCGTACGTGGAGCGCGAAGGTGTCTCCGTACGGCACGCGGCCCGCTTCCTGCTCGTGGGGACGATGAACCCCGAAGAGGGCGAGCTGCGGCCGCAGTTGCTGGACCGGTTCGGCCTCACCGTCGAGGTGGCCGCCTCGCGCGAGCCCGACCAGCGGGTGTCGGTCGTCCGGCGCCGGCTGGCCTACGACGCCGATCCGGCCGGCTTCGCGGCCGACTGGGCGGCCGAGGAGGACGAGCTGCGCGGGCGTATCGCCGCGGCCCGGGAGCTGCTGCCGCGGGTGACGCTGGGCGATGCGGCGCTGCGGCAGATCGCCGCGACCTGTGCCGCGTTCGAGGTGGACGGGATGCGCGCGGACATCGTAATGGCGCGTACCGCCACGGCGCTGGCCGCATGGGCGGGCCGGACGGACGTCCGGGAGGAGGACGTCCGGCAGGCGGCGCTGCTGGCGCTGCCGCACCGCCGGCGCCGCAACCCCTTCGACGCCCCCGGCCTGGACGAGGACAAGCTCGACCAGACGCTGGAGGAGTTCGGCGGCGCGGACGAGGGCACGGACGGCGACGACGACCCGGAGCCGGACGGTCCGGACGGCGGTCCCGACGGGGGCGGCCCCGACGGCGGCGGGCATCCGCCGCAGGAGGGCGGGCCGGAGGAGTCGCCGCTCCCGCCGGAGGCCGAACTCCCGCACCAGCAGGACCGGGAGGCCCCGCAGTCTCCCCAGGCCCCCGAGCAGCCCGGACAGGCCGAGCAGCCCGAGCCCGAGCCGGAGAGCGCGCCTCAGGGCGGCGCGGCCGGGGAGAAGGCGGCGGTCGGGGCCACCGAGCCGTTCAAGACCCGGCGCCTCGATGTGCCGGGCCTGGGCGAGGGCGCGGACGGCCGCCGCTCCCGTGCCCGGACCGCCCATGGCCGGACCACCGGGGCCCGGCGTCCCCAGGGCGCCCTGGGCAAGCTGCATCTGTCGGCGACCGTGCAGGCCGCGGCACCGCACCAGCGGGCCCGTGGCCGCAGCGGGCGGGGACTGGTGGTGCGCCGGGACGATCTGCGCGAGGCGGTACGCGAGGGGCGGGAGGGCAATCTGGTCCTGTTCGTCGTGGACGCGTCCGGTTCGATGGCGGCGCGGAAGCGGATGAGCGCGGTCAAGGGCGCGGTGCTCTCGCTGCTGCTGGACGCCTACCAGCGGCGCGACAAGATCGGCCTGATCACCTTCCGCGGGACCGGCGCCGAGCTGGCGCTGCCCCCGACGTCCTCGGTCGAGGCGGGTGCGGCGCGGCTGGAGCAGCTGCCGACGGGAGGCAGGACGCCGCTGTCCGAGGGCCTGCTGAGGGCCCATGAGGTGCTGCGGGTGGAGCGGATGCGGGATGCCTCGCGGCGGCCGCTGCTGGTGGTCGTCACCGACGGCCGGGCGACCGGCGGCCCGGAGCCCGTCGTGCGGGCCGGCCGCGCCGCCCGGCTGCTGGCCGGTGAGGGCACCGCCTCGGTGGTCGTGGACTGTGAGGCGGGTCCGGTGCGGCTGGGTCTTGCGGGCGAGCTGGCCCGTGAGCTGCAGGGCACCGCGATCACCCTCGACGAACTGCGCGCGGACAGCGTCTCCGCGCTCGTACGGACCGTGCAAGGCAACAGGAAGGCCGCGTAATGCCGCAGGGACAGCCGTCCGTCGTACCGAACGACGGGCTCACCACCCGCCAGCGCCGCAACCGTCCGCTGGTGTTCGTCCACACCGGCCAGGGCAAGGGCAAGTCCACCGCCGCCTTCGGGCTGGCGCTGCGCGCCTGGAACCAGGGCTGGCCGGTCGGGGTGTTCCAGTTCGTGAAGTCGGCGAAGTGGAAGGTCGGCGAGGAGCGGGCGCTGAAGGTGCTCGGGGAGTCCGGTGAGGGCGGCACCGTCGCCTGGCACAAGATGGGCGAGGGCTGGTCCTGGGTGCAGCGCGACATCGCCTCCAGCGAGGACGCGGCGCGCGAGGGCTGGGAGCAGGTCAAGCGGGATCTGGCCGCGGAGACCTACAAGCTGCTGGTGCTGGACGAGTTCGCCTATCCGCTGAAGTGGGGCTGGATCGACACCGACGAGGTGGTGTCGGTGCTGCGCGACCGCCCCGGGACCCAGCATGTCGTCATCACCGGGCGGGGCGCCCCCGAGGCGCTGCTGGACTTCGCCGATCTGGTGACGGACATGACCAAGGTCAAGCACCCGATGGACGAGGGCCAGAAGGGCCAGCGGGGCATCGAATGGTGACCGTGGTGAGCGCGGCGTGAGCGGCGGTTCGATCCCCCGGCTGGTGATCGCCGCACCGTCGTCGGGCGCGGGGAAGACCACGGTGGCCACCGGTCTGATGGCGGCGTTCGCCCAGGCCGGTCTCGTGGTGTCGCCGCACAAGGTCGGCCCGGACTACATCGATCCGGGCTATCACTCCCTGGCCACCGGCCGCCCCGGCCGCAATCTGGACGCCTATCTGTGCGGGCCGGACCGGATCGCACCGCTGTTCCTGCACGGTGCGGCGGGCGCCGATCTCGCGCTCGTCGAGGGCGTGATGGGGCTGTTCGACGGCGCGTCCGGGATGGGCGAGCTGTCCTCTACGGCACATGTGGCGAAGCTGCTGCGGGCGCCGGTGGTGCTGGTGGTGGACGCGTCCTCGCAGTCCCGGTCGGTGGCCGCGCTGGTGCACGGCTTCGCCTCCTGGGATCCGGAGGTGCGGCTGGCCGGGGTGATCCTCAACAAGGTCGGCTCGGACCGCCACGAGGAGCTGCTGCGGGAGGCGATGGACTCCTCCGGTGTGCCGGTGCTGGGCGCACTGCGCCGTGACGGGCGGGCCGGTACGCCCTCCCGGCACCTGGGCCTGGTGCCGGTCGCCGAACGGCGGTCCGAGGCGGTGGAGTCGGTGGCCGAACTCGCCGCGCGGGTCCGCGAGGGCTGCGACCTGGAGGCGCTGCTGGCGCTGGCGCGTACGGTGCCGGAGCTGCCGGACGCGGCCTGGGACCCGGCGGCGGAACTCGCGCCGGCCGAGGGCGCGGCCGCCCCGGAGAAGCCGCTGATCGCGGTCGCGGGCGGCGCCGCGTTCACCTTCTCGTACGCCGAACACGCCGAGCTGCTGACCGCCGCGGGTGCCGAGGTGGCCCCGTTCGACCCGCTGCGGGACGAACAACTGCCGCCCGGCACCCAGGGGCTGGTGATCGGCGGCGGCTTTCCCGAGATCTACGCACCGGATCTGTCGGCCAACGCTCCGCTGCGCGCCGCGGTGACCGCGCTGGCCGCCTCCGGGGCGCCGGTGTCCGCCGAGTGCGCCGGGCTGCTCTACCTGTGCCGGTCCCTCGACGGGAAGCCGATGTGCGGGGTACTGCCCGCCGAGGCCCGGATGACCGAACGGCTCACCCTCGGCTACCGCGAGGCCGTGGCGCTGCGGGACAACGCGCTGGCCGCGGCCGGCACCCGGGTGCGCGGCCATGAGTTCCACCGCACGGTGCTGGAGCCGGGCGCGGGCGCGGACCCGGCGTGGGGGCTGACGCATCCGGAGCGGCGGGTGGAGGGCTTTGTGTCCGGCGGGGTGCACGCCTCGTATCTGCACGTGCACTGGGCGGCCGAACCGTCGCTGGCCGGACGGCTGGTGGCGAGCGCGGCGCGGAGCGCGCCGGCCCGGGGCGCCGCCCGATGACCCGCGGCACCGGCGGGGAGGGGACCCGGCCGCCCGCCGTCCTCGGCCCTCTCGTCTGTGCCACACCCGGCCTGGACCGCACGGTCGCCGAGGTCGCCGAGCCGGCCGCGTCCGGTGTCCACTGGCCGGGGGCGCCCTTCACCGCCGGGGCGGCCGGGCTCGCCGCGGTCCTGGAGGGGCGGCGCGGCCGGGTGGCCTCCGGCCGGGGAGCCGTCGCGGTATGAGGCGTCGGGCGGCCGACGGGACCGGCGGTGCTGACGCGCCACTGGTCGTCGGGGTGGGGGCGAGCCGTGGCGTCCCGGTGTCCGAGGTGCTGGAGCTGATCGCGGCCACCCGCGCGGCGGCGGGGTGTACGGACCGGCCGGTCGTCGCGCTGGCGACGGTCGCGGCCAAGGCCGCGGAGCCCGGTCTGCTGGGGGCGGCGCGGCGGCTGGGGGTGCCGTTGCGATCGTTCCCGGCGGCGGACCTGGCGGCGGTGCGGGTGCCCCGTCCGTCCCTGGCCGCGGCGGCCGCCGTCGGGACGCCGAGCGTGGCCGAGGCGGCGGCGCTGCTGGCCGCGGGGCCGGGCGCCGAACTGGTCGCCGGCAAGCAGAAGTCGGCGCCGCGGGGCCGGCCGGCCCGCGCGACCTGCGCGCTGGCCGGGCCCGCTGTAACGGACAGCGGTGCCCTTACCGCTGGTAGGGAGGGAGTGGCCGCCGACCGCTCTTCCGCTGCGGATAGTGTCAGGACCTCCCCCCACCCGCCCCGCCGTGGCCCGGGTCGGTGGACGGCGGTCGTCGGTGACCCGGCGACCGGCAGCGGACCCACCGGTACCAAGGAGACCAAGTGACGACCCCTCCCGCACTGCTCATCGCCGGTCACGGCACCCGCGACGAAGGCGGGGCCGACGCCCTGCGCGCGCTGGTGCGTCTGCTCGGCGAGCGCCTTCCTGATGTGCCGGTCGCCGGCGGGTTCTTCGGCGTCCCGGCCTCGCCGCTGCCGCTGGCCGGCGCCATCGACGATCTCGTCGGGCGGGGTGCGGCCCGGCTCGCCGTCATACCGCTGCTGACGGCCCCGACCGGACCGGTCCCGGAGGCGCTGCCCGCGGTGCTGGAGCGGGCGACGGAGCGCCACCCCGGGCTCGGCCATGTCTGCGGCGCCGAGCTGGGGCCGCACCCCAAACTGCTCGACGTACTGGAGCGGCGGCTGGTCGAGGCGCTGGGCAGCGGCGCCCGCAGGCCCGCGGACCGGGCCCGCACCACGGTGCTGCTGGTGGGCCAGGGCGCGACCGATCCCTACGCCAACGCCGAAGTGGTGCGCGCCGCCCGGCTGCTGTGGGAGGGCCGCGGCTTCGCGGGTGTGGAGACCGCGTTCGTCTCGCAGGCGGCACCCGATGTCCCGGCGGGCCTCGACCGGTGCCGGGCACTGGCGGCCGCGGCGGCGCCCGGCGGACCGGGCCGGATCGTGGTGCTGCCCTACTTCCTCCTCCCCGGCGGCCCGGTGGAGCGGCTGCATATGCAGGCCGAAGGCTGGGCCGCGGCGCACCCCGGCACCGAGGTCTTCGGCGCGACGGTGATCGGCCCGGAGTCCGAGGTGGCCGACGTGGTCATGGAGCGCTACCACGCGGTGGTAGCGGGCGGTCCGCCGCTCGGCGGTGCGTCGTGCGGGTGCCGGGCGGCGGCGGAGGACGCCCGGCCGGCGCACCGCGCACGGGAGAGCGCCGCCCTGGCCGCGGGCGCCGGGGAACGGTGACCATGCCCCCGCTCACCGGGTCCGCACAGCTCCACGGCCCCGGCCCGGCCGCCCCGCCGCACGAACCCGACCTGCGGCATCACGGCGACGCCGAAGTACGGGGCGCGGACGCCGGGCTGACGGATCTGGCGGTCAATGTCCGCACCGGCACTCCCCCGGCCTGGCTCAAGGCGCGGATCGCCGCGTCGCTGGACGGTCTCGCCGCGTACCCCGACGGCCGCGCGGCGCGCCGGGCGGTGGCGGCGCGGCACGGTCTGCCCGTGGACCGGGTGCTGCTGACATCCGGGGCCGCGGAGGCCTTCGTGCTGATCGCGCGCGCCGTGGCGGCCCGCCGGCCGGTGGTGGTGCACCCGCAGTTCACCGAGCCCGAGGCGGCGCTGCGGGACGCCGGACACGAGGTCGCGCGGGTGCTGCTGGAGGCGCGGGACGGTTTCCGGCTGGATCCGGCCGCGGTGCCCGAGGACGCCGATCTGGTCGTCGTCGGCAACCCCACCAACCCCACCTCGGTCCTGCACCCCGCGGAGGTGCTGGCCTCCTTGGCGCGGCCCGGCCGGACGCTGGTGGTGGACGAGGCGTTCATGGACGCGGTGCCCGGTGAGCGGGCGACGCTGGCCGGGCGCACGGATCTGCCGGGTCTGGTCGTGCTGCGCAGCCTCACCAAGACCTGGGGGCTGGCCGGGCTGCGGATCGGCTATGTGCTGGCCGCCGCGGACACCGTCGCCGCCCTGGAGCGGGCCCAGCCGCTGTGGCCGGTCTCCAGTCCCGCGCTGGCCGCCGCCGAGGCGTGCTGTACGCCCCGGGCGCTGGCGGAGGCGGCCGCGGCGGCCGAGGAGATCGCCGTGGACCGGGACCGACTACTGGCCCGGCTGGGCGAGTTCGGGCAGGTCCGGACGGCCGGCCCGGCGGCGGGTCCGTTCGTGCTGATCCGGCTGCCGGGCGCGGACGGGGTGCGGGCCGCGCTGCGGGACCGCGGCTTCGCGGTGCGCCGTGGTGACACCTTCCCCGGCCTGGGCCCCGACTGGCTGCGGCTCGCGGTACGCGACCGGGCCACCACGGACCGCTTCGTGACGGCGCTGGGCGAGGTGCTCGGGTAGGGCGTACCCGGCAGCCTCCGGCGGGCGGACCCCGCCGGGTTCCCCGTCACACCACGCTTCGCGGGGACCCCGGCGAGGAGGAGGTGTGCCGTACGGTCCGCGGCCCGTACGGCACACCTCGGGCCGTACTCCGCGCGCGACGCCCCCACAGCACCGGCGCGGTGTACGGGGTCGGTCAGCCGCGGCCGCCCTGCGGTGCGGCGCTGCGGCGCCGGCGGGCGAAGACCATCGATCCGGCGCCCGCGGCGAGCAGCAGAGCGGCGCCGCCGGCGAGGTACGGAGTGGCGGAACTGCCGCCGGTCTCCGCGAGGTTCTGGGTGCTGGGCCCGGAGCCCGCCGGGGTCACCTCGGTGCCCTTGCCGCCGGCCGGCTCGGTGCCGCCGCCCGTCTGGCCGCCGCTGGTGCCGCCCTGCTCGGGCGTCTTGCCGCGCGGCGTGGTGCAGGTGGCCTTGGCCAGCGTGACCCGGCCCTGCACGTCGGCGACGTTCAGCTTCAGCGGGTTGAGGGAGACGTTGAGGTCGAGTGCGGTGGCCGCGGCGCCCTTGGAGGTGACGTTCTTCTTCGACAGGTCGAGCCGCACCTGTCCCACCCCCGGCACCTTGACGTCCGTCGTGCCGCCCGCGGTGAGCGTGACCTTCTGGCCCAGGACGCGCACGGGTCCCAGCACATTCGACTCGGCCCGGGGCCGCGTACCCGCCTCGCAGACCGCCTTGGCGGTGACCTGCTGGACTTCGATCACGGACTGCAGCGGCAGACCGGGCAGCTGCACCTTCGCCCGGACGAGGTTGGCGTAGCCCTCGGCCTTGCGGCGGTCGGCGGTGGCCCGTGCGGTGGCGGCGTCGGCGCGCAGCACGCTGAACGGCCTGCCGTGGTCGATGCCGTCGAGCTTGACGGTGAGCGCGGTCTTGTTGGCGGAGGCTGGGGCGTGCACCTCGTTGAGGGCGACGTTCAGCGGGACGTCGACCGTCTTGTTGAGCAGCCCGACGTTCACGCCGGTACGCAGCACGACCGCGTCGGCGGTGCCGCGGGCCGGGCCATGGTCTCCGGTGGCATGCGCGGGGACGGCGCCGAGCAGGACGGCGGGACCGGCCGTGAGCGCGGTGGCGACGAGGGTCGCGGCGAGGCGTCGGGGCATGCCGAAGGAGCTGGTGGGACTGGTGGACACGTGTGTGGAACCCTCACAGGAGAAATGGAGCCGCCGGCCGCGCCAATGGGGGACATCACGCGGGCCGACGGCATCGACCCGCACATCGTGTCCGTACCGAGGGTGAACGGGCAGCCACGTGACGTCAGTTCATCCCAATGGGTGGTTTCCGTGCCTTTATTCGATTCCCGTGACACGGGGCACCACCCGCGCACCAGCCGCCCCACCTCCCGGGTGACCCGCGTTGACCGGGCCGGTGCACGGGCCGGTGCACCGGCGCACCCCGGCAGCTACCCCACGATCCGCCCTCGCAGCACCACCCGGCGCGGTGCGGCCAGCACCCGGACGTCCTCGCGCGGATCGCTCTCGTAGACCACCAGGTCCGCCGAGGCCCCCTCGGTGAGGCCGGGGCGGCCGAGCCAGTCCCTGGCGCCCCAGGTGGTGGCGGAGAGGGCCGCCACGGCGGGCAGGCCGGCCCGGGTCAGCTCGACGACCTCCTCGGCGACCAGGCCGTGGGCGAGCGAGCCGCCGGCGTCCGTACCGGCGAAGACGGGCACTCCGGCGTCGTAGGCCGCCCGCACGGTGTCGTAGCGGCGGGCGTGCAGGCGCCGCATATGGTCCGCCCAGCGCGGGAACTTCGCCGCGCCACCGTCCGCGAGCCGCGGGAAGGTGGCGATGTTGACGAGCGTGGGGACGATGGCCACCCCGCGCTCGGCGAACAGCGGGATGGTCTCCTCGGTGAGCCCGGTGGCGTGCTCGATGCAGTCGATACCGGCCTCGACGAGCGGGGCGAGGGTGTCCTCGGCGAAGCAGTGGGCGGTCACCCGGGCGCCCAGCCGGTGGGCCTCGGCAATGGCCGCCTCGACCGCCCCCCGGGGCCAGCAGGCCTCCAGATCGCCCGTGGAGCGGTCGATCCAGTCACCGACGAGCTTGACCCAGCCGTCGCCGCGGCGGGCCTCCCGGGCGACGTAGGCGACCAGGTCCTCCGGCTCGATCTCGTGCGCGTAGTTGCGGATGTAGCGCTTGGTACGGGCGATGTGGCGGCCGGCGCGGATGATCCGCGGCAGGTCCTCGCGGTCGTCGACCCAGCGGGTGTCGGAGGGGGATCCGGCGTCGCGGATCAGCAGCGTGCCGGCGTCACGGTCGGTGAGCGCCTGTTTCTCGCTGGTGGGGGCGTCCACCGGGCCGTGCGCGTCCAGGCCCACGTGACAGTGGGCATCGACCAGGCCCGGCAGGGCCCAGCCCGTCACGGTGGTGGCATCCCGTGCCATGGCCGGCCGGTCGAATGTCACCCGGCCGCCGACCACCCACAGCTCGTCGCGCACGTCGTCCGGTCCGACGAGGACCCTCCCCTTGAGGTGCAGCACCGCACCTTCACTCATGGACGTCATACCGGCACTTTAGGCGGCGCGCCGCGCCGGGTGACCGTGGCGGTCGCACCCGTTGCACGGTCGCATTTCCCCGCTCGTTTCCCGGGCGTCCGGTATCCCGCCGGGCTTTCGGTCCGGACCGTTGTCCGTGCACTCTCCGTACAGCTTCCGCCACCCGCGCCGCACGGTTCTCCGTGCGTTCTCCGCAACTCTCCGTACGTTTCCCGCAACCTTCCCGGACATCGCCTGGCGCATGTTCTTGCGGGTCTTGTCATGGGTTTGCCGCACAGGTTTCCATGGGCCTTCCGCCCGACCTTCCGGCGGCGAATTCCCAATTCCTCAGAAGTACAGCTTCCCGTATTCTTCTGCCCGCTTTTCCGCACCTCAAACGCCAAGATTTCGCTAGGGCAAGTTCCATAATTCGGACGGATCTCATGGGTGTTACGGAGCTGTGACCGACTACACAACGTGTCTGTTTTGCCCCGAACATCCTGGTCAAATCGGGACAACACGCGGTGGCATCGCGCGTACGGGCGCCCCCGCGCGATAACACATCTTGCCCGCTTCCGTAACCCCTGCTCGCGATGCAATTTCCCTTTTCCCTGGGTAAATTTAATTCCCATGACCGCCGCACAAGCAGACCATGCAGGTGCCCGAAGCGATATCAGAGAATTTCCGGAGGGCTTCAAGCTCGACACCCCACGCGTGGAGGACGGAGCCGCGATCTGGCGCATCGCCCGCGACTCGCAGGCGCTGGATCTCAACTCCTCGTACAGCTACCTCCTGTGGTGTCGCGACTTCGCCGCCACCTCCGTCGTCGCCCGCGACACGGAGGGCGAGCCGGCCGCCTTCATCACCGGATATCTCCGCCCCGAGCGCCCGGAGACCCTCGTCGTCTGGCAGGTCGCCGTCGACGACGCGCACCGTGGGCAGGGACTGGCGGCCGCACTCCTGGACGGGCTCACCGCCCGGGCCAGGGACGAGCTGGGCGTACGTTTCGTCGAGACCACCGTCACCCCCGACAACACCGCATCCAACCGGTTGTTCGCGTCCTTCGCCGAGCGGCACTCAGTGCCGCTCAAGAGCGAGGTGCTCTTCGACGCAGGGCTGTTCCCGGAGCAGGGCCACGAGCCGGAGGTGCTGCACCTCATCGGCCCGTTCGAGCCACCGGCCCGCTCAGGGCACTCCTGACGCACCCAGGACCGCGCGGCGAGGACGCCGCAGCGGTCGTGCGGGACCCGGCACCACACCCCGTGACACCGCCGGCACCGCCCAGCCCCCTACAGACTTCTCATCCTTTCGCCACTCATCTCCCAGGAGCATGCTGTGACCATCACCCAGCCCGATCTGAGCGTCTTCGAGACCGTGGAGTCGGAGGTGCGCAGCTACTGCCGTAGCTGGCCCACCGTCTTCGACCGCGCGCAGGGCAGCCGCATGACCGACGAGGACGGCCACACCTACCTCGACTTCTTCGCCGGGGCCGGGTCGCTCAACTACGGCCACAACAACCCCGTCCTCAAACGCGCCCTGATCGACTACATCGAGCGGGACGGCGTCACCCACGGCCTGGACATGTCCACCACGGCCAAGCGGGCCTTCCTGGAGTCGTTCCAGAACATCATCCTGCGGCCCCGCGACCTGCCCTACAAGGTCATGTTCCCGGGCCCGACGGGCGCCAACTCCGTCGAGGCCGCGCTGAAGCTGGCCCGTAAGGTCAAGGGCCGCGAGTCGATCGTGTCCTTCACCAACGCCTTCCACGGCATGTCGCTGGGCGCGCTCGCCGTCACCGGTAACTCCATGAAGCGGGCCGGTGCCGGTATCCCGCTGGTGCACGGCACCCCGATGCCGTTCGACAACTACCTCGACGGCACCTACCCGGACTTCCTGTGGTTCGAGCGGCTGCTGGAGGACCAGGGCTCCGGCCTGAACACCCCCGCCGCCGTGATCGTCGAGACGGTCCAGGGCGAGGGCGGCATCAACGTCGCCCGTCCCGAGTGGCTGCGTGCCCTCGCCGACCTGTGCGAGCGCTGGGACATGCTGCTCATCGTCGACGACATCCAGATGGGTTGCGGCCGTACGGGTGCCTTCTTCTCCTTCGAGGAGGCGGGCATCACGCCGGACATCGTCACCGTCTCGAAGTCCATCAGCGGCTACGGCCTGCCGCTCGCGCTCACCCTGTTCAAGCCTGAGCTGGACATCTGGGAGCCGGGCGAGCACAACGGCACCTTCCGCGGCAACAACCCGGCGTTCGTCACCGCCGCCGCGACGCTGGACACCTACTGGGCCGACGGCCAGATGGAGAAGCAGACTCTCGCCCGCGGTGAGATCGTCGAAGCACACCTGAAGGCCATTGCCGAGGAGCACCCGGACGCCATTGCCGAGTACCGCGGCCGCGGTCTGGTGTGGGGCATGGAGCTCAACGACAAGCCCGTCGCCGACAAGATCGCCAAGCGCGCCTTCGAGCTGGGTCTGCTGATCGAGACCTCCGGCCCGGAGAGCGAGGTCGTCAAGCTGCTGCCCGCGCTGACGACCACCCCCGAGGAGCTGGACGAGGGACTTCGGGTCCTCGCCCGCGCGGTCCGCGACTGCGTCTGACCACTCCAGAGCCCCTTACCGTTCCACAGAAAGGCACCGAGTCACCGTGATCGTCCGATCCTTCAAGGACATCGAAGGCACCGACCGCCACGTCAAGGCCAAGTCCGGCACCTGGGAGAGCAAGCGCATCGTGCTCGCCAAGGAGCGCGTCGGTTTCTCGCTGCACGAGACCACCCTGTACGCCGGGACCGAGACGTCGATGTGGTACGCGAACCACATCGAGGCCGTACTCTGCGTAGAGGGTGAGGCCGAGCTCACGAACGATGAGACCGGCGAGAAATACACCATCACGCCGGGCACGATGTACCTGCTCGACGGGCACGAGAAGCACACCATGCGGATCAAGGAGGACTTCCGCTGCGTGTGTGTCTTCAACCCGCCGGTCACCGGCCGCGAGGACCACGACGAGAACGGGGTCTACCCGCTTCTCACCGAACCGGAGTCTGAGCCCGAGACGGTCTGAGGCGTCAACCCTGCCTGCCCCGTCCGGCAGCGCTGAGGAAGGCACACGCACGCGCACGTAAGCCAGATTCCGTACGAGAGGAGAGGAAGGCAACACCATGACCACCGCACCCGAGCGCACCGCCGACCTGTACCCGACCCGTGGGACCGCTGAGGTCATCACCCCGCGGAAGGACCCGGTGGTGTGGTCGCAGCCCGGAACGGCCGGCCCCTTCGAGCCGTCCGAGCTGAGCGACTTCGAACGCGACGGCTTTTTCGCCATCGGGGAACTGCTCACGGCGGAAGAAGTCGCGGTGTACCGCGCCGAACTGGACCGTCTCGTCCTCGACCCGACGATGCGTGCCGACCCGCGCTCCATCGTCGAGCCGAAGTCGCAGGACGTACGGACCGTGTTCGAGGTGCACAAGATCAGCGAGGTGTTCGCCAAGCTGGTCTCCGACCCGCGTGTGGTCGGCCGTGCCCGGCAGATCCTCGGCTCGGACGTCTATGTCCACCAGTCGCGGATCAATGTGAAGCCCGGCTTCGGTGCTACCGGCTTCTACTGGCACTCGGACTTCGAGACCTGGCACGCCGAGGACGGTCTGCCGAACATGCGCACCGTGTCGGTCTCGATCGCGCTGACGGAGAATTACGACACCAACGGCGGCTTGATGATCATGCCCGGCTCGCACCAGCACTTCGTGGGCTGTGAGGGCGCGACGCCGAAGGACAACTACAAGCGGTCGCTGCAGATGCAGGACGCGGGCATCCCGTCGGACGAGGTACTCACGAAGATGGCGGACAAGCACAGCATCCGCCTCTTCACCGGCAGGGCCGGCTCGGCGACGTGGTTCGACTGCAACGCCATGCACGGCTCGGGCGACAACATCACGCCCTACCCGCGCAGCAATGTCTTCATCGTCTTCAACAGCGTGGAGAACGCGGCGGTGGAGCCGTTCGCGGCGCCGGTCCGGCGCCCGGAGTACATCGGGGCCCGCGACTTCACTCCGGTGCGTTAGGGGACGTTCGCACCGGTGGCGCGGCCGCCGCACAGCAGGTCTGTGCGGCGGCCGTGCCGTTTTTGTACGGCGGGTGTGCGAAGGCACCCGCCAGGGCGGGGCCCCCGTACTCCGCCCTGCCGGGACCCCCGTACCCGGCAAGGCGGCCCGCCCGCACCCGGCCGGCGGCTCCTCAGGCCTCCAGCGCCGGGTAGTCGAGGTAGCCGGAGTCGTCGCCGCCGTAGAAGCTCGCCCGGTCCGGGGTGTTGAAGGGGCCGCCGAGCGCCAGCCGGCGGGGCAGATCGGGGTTGGCGAGGAACAGCGCGCCGTACGCGAGCAGATCGGCCCCGCCCTCCTCGACGAGGGACAGCTCCTCGGGCCCGGTGGGCCGGCCGTCGGTGGCCGGGTTGAGCAGGAACGTACCGCCGAAGCGCTTGCGCAGCCGGGCCAGCAGCTCCAGGTCGCGTACGTCGCAGGTGTGCAGATAGGCCAGGCCCAGCGGGGCGACGGCCTCGACCACGGCGGTGTAGGTGGCCTCGGGCGCGGGCTCGTCGATGTCGTTGAAGGGGTTGCCGGGCGACAGACGCAGACCGGTGCGGTGTGCGCCGGCCTCGGCGGCGACGGCCTTGACGACCTCGATGGCGAAGCGGGCGCGGGCTTCATCGGAGCCGCCCCACTCGTCGGTCCGCACATTGGAGTTGGGCGCCAGGAACTGGTGGACCAGATAGCCGTTGCCGCCGTGGATCTCCACACCGTCGAACCCGGCCTCCAGGGCGTTACGGGCCGCCGCCGCGAATCCGGCGATGGTCTGCCGGATCTCCTCGCCGGTCAGCTCCCGCGGGGTGACGAAGTCCGTCGGCCCCTCCTGGGTGAAGCCCTGGCCGGCTGCGGCGACCGCGGAGGGCGCGACGGGCACCAGGCCGTCGGGCAGCAGCACCGGATGGCCGATGCGGCCGCTGTGCCACAGCTGGGCGAAGATCTTGCCGCCCGCGGCGTGCACGGAGTCGGTGACCCGGCACCACCCGGCGACCTGCTCCGGGGTGTGCAGTCCCGGGGTCAGCGGGTAGCCACGGCCGACCGGCTCGGTCTGCGCGGCCTCGGCGATGATGAGTCCGGCGGAGGCCCGCTGGGTGTAGTAGCGGACCATCGACGGGGTCGGGACGCCCTCGGCGGTGGCGCGGTTGCGGGTCATCGGGGCCATGACGAGACGGCTGGCGAGCGGGGTGCCGGCGAGGTCTATCGGGTCGAACGCGGTGGTCACTGAGGGCCTTTCAACTGCTGTCCGGAACAAGATCGTTGCCCATTACATCAGCTCTCTCAACGCCCCGCGCCCGCCCCGTATTCCCCGGCCGTCCTACCCCAGCAGGCTCAGCAACCGGTCCACGTCGTCCGTCGAGTTGTAGAGGTGGAAGGCCGCGCGGAGCAGCCCGCCGCGCACCGCGACCCGTACGCCCGCCTCGGTCAGCCGGTGCTCCGCGTCCGCGATCCCCGGGGTGGAGACGATCGCCGAGCCGGGCGCGGGCCGGGGCGTCAGACCGCGCTCGGCCAGCCCCGCGCGGTAGTACGCGGCGAGGGCGGTGTTGTGGGCGTGGATGGTCTTCACACCCAGCTCCGCGAGGAGGCCGAGGGACTGCTCGGCGCCGATGTAGGAGTAGTGGGCGTGCGGTTCGTCGAAGCGCCGGGCGGTGGCAGCAGGCTGGATCGGCCCGTAGTTGGACTCGCCGATGTCCTCCCCCGCGACCCAGCCCGCATGAAGGGCGGCCGGCCACTCCGCGCCCCGCCCGTAGTCCCCGCCGAACGCCATGAAGGTCGCCCCGCGCGGGCACAGCAGCCACTTGAACGCCCCGGCGACCACGAAGTCGAAGTCGGCGGCGCGCAGCGGCAGCCAGCCGGCGGCCTGGGTGATGTCGAGGTAGGTGCGCGCCCCGTGGGCCCGCGCGGCCTCGCGGACCGCCGCCATGTCGGCGATCCGGCCGTCCAGCGACTGCACCGCGCTGAAGGCGACCAGCGCGGTGCCCGGGCGCACCTCGTCGGCGAGCGCCTCCAGCGGCACGGTGCGCAGCTTGAGGCCCGGGTGGACGGCGAGCGGATTGAGCAGGGAGCTGAAGTCGCCCTCGGGGGCCAGCACTTCGGCGCCCGCCGGGAGCGAGGCCGCCACGAACGCGGACTGCACCGCGACCGAGCTGCCGAGGGCGACGCGCTCGGCCGGGAGGTCCATCAGCCGGGCGAAGGCGGCGCGGGAGGCCGTGGCGGCGGCGAAGTAGTCGCGGCCCATCGTGCCGTAGGAGGCGGACTCCTCCAGGGCCGCACGCAGGGCGTCGGCACTGCGCCGCGGGAGCAGTCCGCTGGAGGCGGAGTTCAGATAGGTGGTCTCGGGCGCGAATTCGGCCCCGCCGAGTGGCTCACGTCGATGCATGTCCCCACTCTGCGCGGCCCAACGCGCCGCGTCCATGGCGAATCTGCTTGGCCGGCCCGCAACAGTTCCTTATCGTCGCAGGTCACGCCGGGTGCGGACGGATCGGCCCCGGCTCACTTCCCGGGCACGGCGCAGCTGTCGTCCCCGCACACCCCGGCCTGGCCCGCCTCGCCGGTCGGCCGGAGCGGTTCCGCCCCGTCGGCGTGCGCCCGCTCCAGTGCCTGCCGGAAAACCTCGGCGGGCTGCCCGCCCGATATGCCGTACCGGCGGTCGATGACGAAGAACGGCACCCCCGTGGCGCCCAGCTCCGCGGCCTCATGCTCCTCGGCGCGCACCTGCCGCCGTTCTGATCTCCGCTGGCCCTGACCCTGAGGGCAACCCCCGCCCCGTCCGAATCCAGCGCGGCAGGGGAAGGCGTGAGGCAAAGTCGAAAGTTTCAGAATGTCGCCCATGATGGAGATGGCGAACGCCAGGGCTGCTGTCACGATCGGCCTTCCAGCTCACTCTGCCAGCGAATACAGACGCCCAGGAAAGCCGCGCATTTCATTCTGGGTAGGAACGGAAGCACCATGCCAAATCCAGAGCGTAAGGACTTCCGCCATTCCTGACGACACGCCAGATGGCCGTCGCCGGCCTCGGGCTTGACCGATCAGCGTTGCTCCGGTAAGCGGCGGGCATACCCTTGACGCGAGGTGATGCCGATGTCGACAGGGTTGGCAGAAAACGTCAAGAAGTACCGGCGTACGGCCGGACTGAGCCAGGAGGGGTTGGCAGAAGCGGCTGACCTGTCACTCAGCACGGTCCGCAAGGTGGAGCAAGGCGGGCACGTCAGCATGGACACCCTTGCTGCCCTTGCTGGTGCACTGGAAGTCTCCACTTCCGACCTGTTCGCCAGCGAAGCGCCTGAGTCGGTGGTCGGCGTGCAGGATGAAGCGAATCGCCGCTATCTCGCTGAGCTGAGGCGTGCCCTCATGCCCCCGATGGGGCTTGCTGCCCCCCTGTTGGAGCCTGGTACGGCCGAAGTGCCATCCGTCATCTGTCAGGGCGTACAGGACAGCCACGCGCTCTACCAGGCCGACCGATACGGGGCGGTCGCAAAGCGCCTTCCCTCGCTGCTGCGTAGCTCTGAGGCCGCTGTGTCTGCCTTTGAGGGTGAAGATCAGCAACGCGCCATGATTGCGCGGGCGCATTCGCTATTACTCACAGGCAAGTACCTCACTCAGGTCCGGCAATACGACATGGCCTATTACGCACTCGCTGAGGCAATCCGACTTGCCCGCGAAACGGGCCAAACTCAATTGGCCGCAACGGGAGTTGTGGGGTTGTGTTGGTTGCTGCTCAGGCAAGACCGATTCGATGAAAGCGAACAGCTTGCAGCACAGACGGCAGCGGAGATTGAACCACGAATGTCTCAGGCAAGCCCCGCACAACTTGCCGTCTGGGGTGAACTGTGGCTCAGGGTTGCGGCTGCCGCGCGGAGAAACAGCCGGCCGGACGTGGCGAAGCATGCCCGCCGAATGGCTGCAACCGCCGGGGGTGCACTGGAGCGGGAACACACGGAATTCCCGACGCATTGGAGCGCATTTGGTCCCGTGACCGCTGAGGCAAAGGCTGTTGAGGACCTTGCCCTTGTGGGTGACGCACGTGGTGTTCTCCGTCGCGCCGACGAAGGACCCCTCAGCGTCAAGGCCATGAGGAACTTTGGCCGATTGAGCACGAACAATTGGGGACGTCACCGGCTTGACGTCTCCCGTGCGCATACCTTGCTGCGGTCTCACCAGGACGCCATGGATGAGCTTGTCAACCTTCGTGAAACCGCTGATGTCTGGCTGACACATCAGCCCTTGGCGCGGCGCGTCATGACGGACATCCTCAAGACCCGTAAGCGGAAGCTGACCGCAGAGATACGCAGCATGGCCGCTCACCTGGGCATTGCCGGGTAGGTACTGCGGAGCGTGGCACTTCCGTACATGGCGTCACTGAACTACTCATCTCCGCATCTGGAATGCTCCTCTGACGGTTCGTAAGTTCCCTCTACAGGCAACGTGAGGGGACGGCATGGCAGCGAGCACGGCGACCACCACTGAGGCGGACTACGGGACCTACGCCCCTGACGGGTCCACGTGCGCCGATTGCAAGCAGATGATCAAACGGCTTGAACCCTGTCGCCGTTCCACCATCGACAGGCAATCCGGTTCGTCCGTCGCTGTTTACCGGCATTCCGAGTGCCCCCGATGACCGCCCCGGCAAAGCGCACCAGCGCCCGTCTGAGCGCCTTACCGGAACCTGAGCTGGTGAGTCTCACTGATGACCCGCTGGGGCCGTATGCGGACTCTCCTGACGGCTGGTGGACGGAGTACGGCGGGGCACTAGATGTGGCTTCTGGCGTGGTCCATCTCCCTGACCCCAAGTTCCCGCCGTGCCCGTTTCCGTGCGCCCGGTGCCAGGGAACGGACGCCGAGTGATCGCACTGCCATTTGCTCTCCGGACTCCCCGCGCAACGTCCGCCGGGGCTGACTTCCGTACAGGCTTCCGTGCCGGTACGCCGGGACGGATTGCAAGACGGCACGGGGACCGATTCCCCGCAGTAGTCCAGCGAAGGGATAGACACCATGAGCACGATCCCGGAATTCGACTTCGTCAGCGCGGCTGCCTGCCGTGACAAGAAGGTTGGCAACTGCCCGCAGGTGGCAGTGAACGTGCCGGGCGTGGTGGCGTTGCGGGACAGCGAGCGGCCCGAGACCATCGTCACCATGACACCCGACCAGTGGACCACGCCGGCCGACGCCGTCAAGGCCGGAGAGTTCGACCTGAGCGCCTGAGAGTAGGTCCCGTGGAGAAGTGCCCCCGCTGTTTCGCTGAGTGCCCCACAGACCCTGAGAACGGGTTGCCCTGGTGCGCAGAGTGCGGGGCCTTCTTCAACCTCTCAGCGCCCGCCTGCAAGGGGCTGTGGTGGTGGCGCAACCCTGCCACCCGTGCCCCCATCCGGCCGCGCGGACACTGAGCAGGGACCCCTACCAGCCCCGTCCGTGCGCTGCCCCGTGGCGCATGGGCGGGCTTCTTGCTGCCTGGTCATAGCCCATGATCAAAGCGTCGCGGGAACCTATGGTTCCCGCGACCTGTCAGCGCTGTCGGCCGGGTACGGTCCCGGCATGACCTCGTCACAGGGATTTCTCGGCTTCTGGGAGACGACCGGGTCCGCCAAGACCTTCACCCATCCGCTCGATCCGGCGCTGCTGGATGCGTATGTGCCGCGGAGCGCGCGGCTGCTGGACTACGGCTGCGGCTACGGGCGGCTGACCGCCGAGCTGGCCGGGTTCGGGTATCGCGCGGTGCGCGGGGTGGATGTCTCGGCGGCGCTGATCGCGCGGGGGAAGCGGGAGCATCCGGAGCTGGAGCTGCTGCGCTGTCCCGGTTTTCCGCTGCCGTTCGGGGACGGCGCGTTCGATGGGGCGCTGCTGTTCGCGGTGCTCACCTGTGTTCCCCGGGATGCGGACCAGACGGCGATCGTCGGGGAGCTGGGGCGGCTGGTGCGGCCCGGTGGGGTGCTGTATCTGAGCGATGTGCCGTTGCAGGGGGATGCGCTCAACCGGGAGCGGTATGCGCAATTCGCGGAGCGGTACGGGACGTACGGGGTGTTCGAGACGCCCGACGGCGGGGTGTTCCGGCACCATCCGCCGGAGCGGCTGCGGGGGCTGCTGCGCGAGGCGGGCTTCTCGGTGCGGAAGGAGCGGGCGGGGTCGGTGGCCACGCTGGACGGGCGGACGGCCGAGCGGCTGCAGATCATCGCCCGGCGGGAGCCGGTGCCGCCGGCGGCGTCTGCGCCGTCGCCAGGTCCAGCGTCAGGGTGAGGTGGGTGGCGTCCGGGGCCGGGCGGCGGTCCGGGTCGGGGCGCCAGCCGAGGCGGGTGTAGAAGGCGCGGGCGCGGTGGTTGTGCCAGAGGACGTCGAGGACGGCCCGGGAGAAACCGGCCGCGCGCCAGGCCCGGAGGCAGGCGCTGTGCAGGGCGCGGCCGACGCCGGTGCCCCAGTGGCCGGGGTCGACGTGGAGCTGGTGGAGGGTGACGGCCGGCCGGGGGTGGTCGGCGGGATGGCGGTAGGAGGCCGCGCCGACCACCGTGCCGTGCCGGGTGGCGCAGAGCGCGTGGGTGTCGTCCCGGGCCAGGTCGCGTGACCAGACGTCGTGCCATCGGGCCCGCTCGGCCGGGACGTCGAAGGGCGCGTCCGGGAACCGGGCGCGGTGGTACGCGGCGCGGGCTCCGGTGTGCAGAGCGGCGATCGCGGCCAGGTCCGCAGCGGTCGCGGCGCGGACCTGGAGGGCCGCCTCGTCAGGGGCGGGGCGCACGGTCGCTACGCGCCCTCGGCGCGGCCGTCGACCCGGCGCGGCAGGCCGAGCGGGTTGTCCTCGCGCAGCTCGGGCGGCAGCAGCGCCGGCGGAGTGCCCTGGTAGGCGACCGGGCGCAGCCAGCGTTCGACGGCGCTGCCGCCGACGGAGGTGGAGGTGGAGGTGGTGGCCGGGTAGGGGCCGCCGTGGTGCTGGGCGGGGGCGACCGCGACGCCGGTCGGCCAGCCGTTGACGACCACCCGGCCGGCGAGCGGGGTGACCTCGGCCAGCAGCCGGGCGCCGCGGCCCGCGTCATCGGTGCCGGCGCTCTCCGCGTCGCCGAGCTGCAGGGTCGCGGAGAGGTTGCCGGGCAGCCGGGCGAGTACGGCGCCGATCTCGGCCT
Organism: Streptomyces sp. NPDC048637; assembly: GCF_040650675.1. Lineage (NCBI taxonomy): Bacteria > Bacillati > Actinomycetota > Actinomycetes > Kitasatosporales > Streptomycetaceae > Streptomyces > Streptomyces sp. NPDC048637. Next base: position 37,999 of record NZ_JBEZHQ010000026.1, on the reverse strand, counting down.
CGTCGCGGTAGCGGGCGACGACGGTGACCGGGCCGAAGCACTCCTCCAGGAGGAGGTCGTGCGGGCCTTCGGCGGCCAGACGGTCGGCGGGGACGGTGAGGAAGCCGGCACTGACGGTGTGCTCGCTGCCCGCCCCGGGGGTCACCGGCGCCTCGACACCGGGGAGCGCGGCGCGGGTGCGGATCCCGTCGAGGAACGCCTCCCGCATCCGGTGGTCGAGCAGCACCCCGGCCTCGGTGTCGCTGACCGCAGCGGTCAGCGACGTCAGCAGCCGGTCGCCCTGCTCGCCGCCCGGCGCCAGGACCAGGCCCGGCTTGACGCAGAACTGGCCGACGCCGAGGGTCATCGCCCCGGCCAGCCCGGCACCGATCTGCTCGGCGCGCTCGGCGACCGCGGCCTCGGTGATCACGACGGGGTTGAGGCTGCCCAGCTCGCCGTGGAAGGGGATCGGGTGCGGGCGGGACGCGGCCGCGTCGTACAGGGCGCGGCCGCCGCGCACCGAGCCGGTGAAGCCGGCCGCGGTGATCAGCGGGTGGCGCACCAGGTCGATACCGGCCTGGAAGCCGTGCACCAGGTTGACCACGCCCTCCGGCAGGCCGGCCTCCCTGGCGGCGCGGCGCAGCAGCGCGGCACACAGCTCGGAGGTGGCCGGATGGTCCGGGTGGGCCTTGACGACGACCGGGCAGCCGGCCGCGAGGGCGCTTGCGGTGTCGCCGCCGGGTACCGAGAAGGCGAGCGGGAAGTTGCTGGCGGAGTAGACCGCGACGGGGCCCAGCGGGATCTTGTAGCGGCGCAGGTCGGGCCGGGGCGGGGTGAGTGACGGGTCGGCGTGGTCGATCAGGACGTCGAGGAACGCGCCGTCCTGCACCAGATCCGCGAAGGCCCGCAACTGGTAGGTAGTGCGGGCGAGTTCGCCGGTGAGCCGGCCGGGACCGAGCGCGGTCTCGGCGTCGGCGGCCTCGATGACCGCGTCACCCGCCTCGTCGAGCAGATCGGCGGAGCGGCGCAGCAGGGCGGCGCGTACGGTGCGGTCGGCCAGCGCGCCCCGGGCGGCGTGTGCCGTGCGGACCGCGGTGTCCACCTCGTCGGCCGTGGCTTCCACCGCGACCTGTTCCCGCTGCTTCCCGGTTCGGGGGTCGACACTCCAGACTGGTGCTGCTGCTGTCGCTGCCACCGTGCATTCCTCCTGGGCGATGCTGCCGAGTCGTTCCGCGTCCTGCCGCACACCGGATCACGTTCGATATGCTGAACGCTGTCCCAGATGATGAACAACTGGGACTCTATGGCGGTCCGAACAGAGGGGTCAAGGGCGATGTCAGCTGCCGATACCGGTGGATCGCAGGTCAAATCCGCCGTGCGGACGGTCGAGTTGCTTGAGTACTTCGCGGGCCTTCCCGGTATGCACAGTCTGGCCTCGGTCCAGGAAGCGGTCGGCTACCCGAAGTCCAGTCTCTACATGCTGCTGCGCACCCTCGTCGACCTGGGCTGGGTCGAGACCGACACGACCGGCACCCGCTACGGCATCGGGGTGCGCGCACTACTGGTCGGCACCTCGTACATCGACGGCGACGAGGTGGTGGCCGCGGCCCGCCCGACGCTGGACCGGCTCTCCGACGACACCACTGAGACCATCCACCTCGCCCGGCTCGACGGCACCAATGTCGTCTACCTCGCGACCCGCCAGTCGCAGCACTATCTGCGCCCCTTCACCCGCGTCGGCCGGCGGCTGCCCGCGCACTCCACCTCGCTGGGCAAGGCGCTGCTCGCCACGTACACCGACGACCAGGTCCGGGCGCTGCTGCCGCCGGCCCTCGCGCAGCTCACCGAACACACCCTCACCGACCGCGAGCAGCTGATCGAGGAGCTGCACACGGTGCGCGAACAGGGCTATGCGGTCGACCGCGAGGAGAACACGCTGGGCCTGCGCTGCTTCGGCGTCGCCATCCCCTACCGCACCCCGGCGCGGGACGCGATCAGCTGCTCGGTGCCGGTGGCCCGGCTGACCCCGGGGCACGAGCAGATGATCAAGGACACCCTGTTCGACGCCCGCGACCGGCTGACCCTGGCCACCCGGCGGCTGTGAGGCGGTCCCGCCGGACCGGTTGAGCCTCCGCCTCCCCTCCCCCGTACGGCGGAGGGGGATCGTCACCGGGGCCGAGGTGCTGCGGAGCGGCCGCCGGAAGGCTGGTGGCCATGAGCACCAGGACCAGCCACCTCGCACGGGCCCCGCACCCCGCCGCACCGCACTCCGCCCCGCGCACGGCGGCCCGTACGGTGCTGCGCCTGACCACGCTGGCCGCAGGTGTCCCCTACCTCTCGCTCAAGATCGCCTGGATCGCCGGCGACCGCATCGGCATCCCCGAGGGCAGCGCCCTGCGGCGGGCGGGAAACGGCCACGCTGACCGCCACGGCAGCCGACCCGAAGCTGCCCACACCGCTGATGAGCCTCACTTACGCTGTGCAGATGATCGTCGGGACGATGGTGGTGGTGGCCGGGGCCCACTTCTTCGCCGGACGTGCGGCCGTCCGGTGCGGCTGATGGGCCGGCGCTGGGTCCATCTGGTGCTGGGCGGCGCGCTGTTGATGCCCTTCTTCCTGCTGGCCTCGGTGGCCCTGCCGCTGGTGGCGGACGGCGCCGACCCGCTGCGTCAAGTGGGCTGGCAGTTGGTCGCGTTCGGCTGTGCGCTGCCGCCGGCCGCCCTCGCCGCCCTGCTCTTCCCGCTGCTGCGGCCGCTGGAGGTGACCGCCGTACGGTCGCTGTGCGGGGTGCCCGCGGAGCGGCTGGCCGAGGAGCCGGCGGTCTCGTGGGCGGCCCGGCGGCGTACCGCGCTGTGGTTCGTGGCGCATCTGCTGACCGGTGGGATCGTCAGCGGGATGACGCTGTCCGCGCCGCCGGCCGCGGTGCTGCTGCTGTTGCTGCCGTTCTCCGACACCCTGCGGCACACCGCGGTGGGGTGGCCGGACGCCTTCCAGGGCGTGCTGGGCCCGCTCACCGGACTGGCGCTGCTGGCGCTGGTGACCGGCACGTCCTGGGGAGCGGGGGCGCTGCTGGGTCGCATCGCCCCCGTGCTGCTGGGCCCCACGCCCGCCGACCGGCTGGCGGCCGCCGAGCGCCGGGCCGCCGATCTGGCGTCCCGCAACCGGCTGGCCCGCGAGCTGCACGATGCGGTCGGGCATGCGCTGAGCGCGGTCACCCTCCAGGCGGGCGCGGCCCGCCGGGTCCTCGACACGGACCCGGAGTTCGCCCGCCGGGCGCTGGCCGCCATCGAGGAGACCACCCGCGACGCGGTCGCCGAACTGGACACCGTCCTCGGCCTGTTGCGCGAGGAGGACGGCAGCGATCCGGCCGCGCCCGCGCCCACCCTGGACGGGCTGGCGGCGCTGCTCGGCCGGACCCGGGCGGCCGGCCTGCCGGTCGAGGCGACGGTGGAGGGGACGGGTGCGGGGCTGGCGCCGGTGGTCTCCCGGGAGGCCTACCGGATCGTGCAGGAAGGCCTCAGCAACGCGCTGCGGCACGCCGGACCGGTGCCGGTCCGGCTGCATCTCGGCGTCCAGGAGGGCGCGTTGCTGATACGGGTGGAGAATCCGGTGCCGGGGCCGGCGGCCGGCTCCGCGGGCCCGGCGGGCCGGCCGGGCGGGGGCCGCGGGCTGCGCGGGATCGCCGAGCGCGCACGGCTGCTGGGCGGCACGGCGACGGCGGCGGAACAGGACGGCGTATGGCGGCTGACGGCCCGGCTGCCGCTGGCGGGGACGGAGAAACGGTGAGCGGGGCGGCGTACGACACGAGACCGGAAGCCGGGGACAGGGAGCACGGGGCGGCGTATGACACAGGACCGGAAGCCGGGGACAGGGGCGGGGTGAGCGGCATGACCACAGCGCAGGGCGACGACCGGCGGGCGGGCGACGGGGACGCCCCCCGCCCCCTTCGTATCGTGCTCGCCGACGACGAGCGGATGGTGCGGTCGGCGCTGCGCGCGATCCTGGGTGCCGAGGGCGATATGGAGGTCGTCGGCGAGGCGGCGACCGGCGCCGAGGCGGTGCCGCTGATCCGTGCACTGCGCCCGGACATCGTGCTGATGGACGTCCGGATGCCGGAGATCGACGGGATCCGGGCGACCGAGCAGGTGCTCGCCGGGATGGACCGGCCGCCGCGCATCATCGTGGTGACGACCTTCGAGAACGACGCCTATGTCTATGACGCGCTGCGGGCCGGTGCCAGCGGGTTCCTGCTCAAGCGGTCCGGCGCGGAGGACCTGGTGCAGGCCGTGCGGCTGGTGGCCCGCAGCGACTCGCTGCTGTTCCCGGCCGCGGTGCGCCGGCTGGCCGCCCGCCACGCCGGGGAGCGGGCCGCGGACGACGCGGTGCGGGCGCTGCGGGCGCGGCTGTCGGAGCGGGAGCGGGCGGTGCTGCGGCTGATGACGGCCGGGATGACGAATGCCGAGATCGCGGACCGGCTGGGGGTGGGCCCGGCCACGGTCAAGACGCATGTGGCAGGCGTACTGGCCAAGCTCGGCGTACGGGACCGGACCCAGGCCGTGATCGCCGCGTACGAGTGCGGGTTCGTCCGGCCGGGGTGAGCGCCGGGCGACCGCCGACGCTGAGCACGGGCAGGTCGCCTCCCGTACGCCCCTTCATTGTCCTGGTGCGTGGCTCCAACTCACCGACGCACATGGGACGTTACCGAAGTCCGCCAGGGGCAGCCCGTGGAGACGGCGAAAGGCCCCGCCTCTACGATGGGCCGATGGCGTCGATCAAGCAGGTCCAAATCACCTTCGACTGCGCAGAACCTGAGCGCGTCGCCCGCTTCTGGTCCGAGGCGTTGGGGTACGTCGCACCGCCGCCACCAGAGGGGTTCGCCACGTGGGACGATTTCGATCGCGCGCTGCCCTCTGAGCATCGGGGTCCGGCGTTCGCCTCATGCGCCGATCCCTCAGGTGTGGGCCCGCGGCTGTTCTTCCAGCGTGTTCCCGAAGGCAAGGTCGTCAAGAATCGGGTGCATCTTGACGTGCGGGTCGGCACCGGGCTCGTGGGTGAAGAGCGCCTGGCCGCGCTTGAGGCCGAATGCGCACGGCTGGTCGCGCTCGGCGCGGTACGCGGGCAGCTACTGCTTGCCGATGACGACAACGAGTCGTGCCTCGGGATGCAGGACATCGAGGGCAACGAGTTCTGCCTCGACTGAGGGGCCCGCGAACGCGGCACCTTCGCGAGCCGACTGGTGCCGTTCGCCCTCATGAGGGTCGCCGTCTACTGGGACCTGCACGGCATCGAGACCGTCTCGGTCCGGATCGGCTCCTGCTGCCCGGAACCGGCGTCGGTACGGATGCGGTCGATCTGGCTGAGCCCGGCCGACTGCGCACGACTGCTGGACGCCGCGCTCACCGCGCCCGGCGTGGGCCACACAGTCGTCTACGGCTCCTCCGCCAACACCCGCCTGTGGTGGGACCTGTCGACGGCCCGCGCCCTGGGGTACACACCGCAGGACGACTCCGAGCCGTACGCGGCGGAGCTGATCGCCGCCCAGGGCCCGCTGGACCCCCACAACCCCGCTCACGACCGTCTCGGCGGCACCTTCTGCACCGACCCGCCCCAGTGGCCGCACTGACCGGCGCACCCCCGCGGCCGTACGGAGCACCACGCGGCGCACGCCACGGAACCCGTGCCGCCCGCCCGGCGTCCTGGTCTACGTACCGATACTCCGCGCAGGAACGAGGAACGCATCATGGGCATCGTCAGCTGGCTCGTACTCGGGCTGATCGCGGGCGTCATCGCCAAGGTTCTGCTGCCGGGACGGGACCCGGGCGGGCTCATCGGCACGACCCTGATCGGCATCGTGGGGTCCTTCCTCGGCGGCTGGCTCTCCACCAAGTTTCTCCACGAGCCGATCCCGAAGGACTTCGGCGAGCCGAGAATGTGGGTCGCCTCGATCGCCGGGGCACTGGTCCTGCTGATCGCCTACCGGCTGCTCTTCGGCAACTCCCGCGAACGCCGGTGAACGGGCCGGGCGGCCACCGGACCGCAGGTAATGGAACCGCAAAGGCAAGCCGATCGTTGAGCACGGCATGACCGCTATGACTCCTGGCTCGAACCTCCCGCTCAGCGCCGTGCGGGTGGCGGTGGATGTCACCGCCCCCGTGCGGCTGGACGTCTCGGGCCTGCTGCTGGCCGCCGACGGCAAGGTGCGCTCCGACGACGACTTCGTGTTCTACAACCAGCCCGCCGGGCCGGGCGTGACGCACTCCGCGGCGGCCGGCGGCGGCGACACCATCACGGTGGACACCGCCGCGGTGCCCGCCGGCATCGAGAAGATCGTGGTCACCGCGAGCCTGGACGCCCCCGGCGCGACCTTCGCCGGCACCGAGCCGACCGGCACGGTCCGCAACGCCGACGACGGCAGCGTCCTCGCCTCCTTCACCCCGCCCCAGCTGGGCACCGAGACCGCGCTGGTGGTCGTCGAGATCTACCGCCGCGGCGACGCCTGGAAGGTCCGCGCGGTCGGCCAGGGCTATGCCAACGGCCTGGCGGGGATCGCCACCGACTTCGGCGTCAGTGTGGAGGAACCGGCCGCACCCGCCGCCGCCCCGCAGGCGCCCCCCGCTCCTCCGGCGCCCGCGGCACCCGCGGCACCGGCGGCACCCGCGGCACCGGCCGGCCAGTGGGGGCCGCCCGCCGGCGCCCCGGCCCCTGCCGCCGCGGCCGCCCCTGCCGCCACCCCGGCCGCGCCCGAGGCCGCCGCCCCGGGCAAGATCAACCTCGACAAGGGCCGCGTCAGCCTCCAGAAGAACCAGACCGTCTCCCTGGTCAAGGGCGGCCGCCCGCTGCTCAGCTCGGTCCGGATGGGCCTCGGCTGGGAGCCCGCCTTCCGCAGCAAGAGCATCGACCTGGACGCCTCCGTCATCGCCTACGGCCCGGACCGCAAAAAGATCGACAACTGCTTCTTCGGCAAGCTGATGATCCTGGGCGGCGCGATCCAGCACTCCGGCGACAACCTCACCGGTGAGGGCGCCGGCGACGACGAGGCGATCACCGTCCACCTCGGCGGGCTGCCCCCGGAGGTGACGGGCCTGGTCTTCGTCGTGAACTCCTTCTCCGGCCAGAAGTTCTCCGATGTGGCCAAGGCGTACTGCCGCCTGCTGGACGCCCAGAGCGGCGAGGAGCTGGTCCGCTTCGACCTCACCCACTCGGAGCCCCGTACGGGCGTGATGATGGCCAAGCTCATCCGCCAGTTCTCCGGCGAGTGGGAGATGACCGCACTGGGCGAGTATGTCGACGCCCGCACGGTCCGCGGCATGGTCAAACCGGCCGCCAAGGCGCTGTGACCCGGAGACGCCCGCTCCCCTGACGGCCCCGGCGCCGTCAGGGAGGCGGGCGTCGGCGGGTCCCCCACGGGCCACCCGGCGGATGGCCTTCCCTGGTGCGGGAACGGTCCAGGCCCGAGAATTGTGTCGTCCGTATCGCCGGGCTCAGCACCTCTCCATCCCCGTCCGCACGCCCCCGGGATTCCCCCCGTTCCCCCACGCCCTTCCGCCACGCACCGGCACGGCAGAGCCCGGCACGGCATGTCCCCCACGGCCCGCACGAGGAGCGTTCGATGACGCAGCAGCCGCCGCCGGCCGGACCCGCGGACCCCCCGGACGGCCCAGCGCCCCCGGACATTCCCGACCGGGTCGCCCGGGTCTACGGCGAGCTCGACCTCAGCACCGTCCCCGCCTTCGCCGGCGGCTTCATCAATTTCGGCTACTGGACGGGCCTGCCCGGCCCCGCGGACCGGGAGCTGACCCGGGCCGACCGGGTGCGCAGCGAAGAGGATCTCTACCGCCTGGTGCTCGGCACCTTCGACCGGCCGCAGGGCCGCACCGCCCTGGACGTCGGCTGCGGACGCGGGCTGGGCTGTGCACTGGCGCTGCGGGAGTGCGGTCTGGGGACGGTCATCGGGCTGGACGCCCACCCCGACCAGATCGCCCGTGCCCGGGAGGCCAACGCGGAGCTGCTCGCCACGTCCGCGGACACCCCTGGCCGGCTGGAGTTCGTCCTGGGCGCCGCCCAGGACATCCCGCTCCCCGACGACTCCGTCGACTGCCTGTTCTCCGTCGAGGCGGCGCAGCACTTCCGCGATCTGCCCGGTTTCGCCCAGGAGGCCGTACGGGTGCTGCGCCCGGACGGCCGGCTGGCGCTGACCACCTTCTTCGCCCGCACCCGGGCGGCCGCCCGCGCCCTGCCCGAGCTGCTGCCCCCGTACGCCGACGGCCTGGATGTCCCGCACGTGGTCGACGAGGTCGCCGGGACGCTGGCCGCGGCGGGTCTGCGGGAGGTGCGGGTCCGGCCGATCGGCGACGGGGTCTGGGAGCCCTACGACCGCTATATGGCCCAGCAGCCGGAACTCCACGACGACGAGTGGCCACGCCGCTATCTGACGGCGTACGAGACCGGTCTGCTGGACTACTACGTCCTGACGGCGGCGGCCGGCTGAGCCGCCACCGCCGTCAGCCGCGGGCTACCGCTGCCGGCGCTGCCGCTTCCACGGCCCGGTGATGGCCAGCATGATGCCGGGCTCCTGGATGTTGGCGAACAGCGTCCGCCCGTCCGGGGAGAACACCGGCCCGGTGAACTCGCTGAACTCGGGCTCGGACGCGGTACCGATGTTGAGCTCGTTGCGGGCGATCGGGTAGGTCCGGCCGTCGTCGGTGGCCCCGAAGAGGTGCTGGACGCCCTCGCCGTCCTCGGCGATGATCAGCCCGCCGTAGGGCGAGACGGTGATGTTGTCGGGGCCGTCGAGCGCGCCGTCCTTCGACGGGTCGGGGTTGACGCCCAGCAGCACCTTCAGGGTCAGGGTCCGCCGCCGCGGGTCGTAGAACCAGACCTGTCCGTCGTGCTGGACGGGGCTCTCGTCACGGGCGTAGGAGGACACCACGTACGCGCCGCCGTCCGCCCACCACAGGCCCTCCAGCTTCCGGGCGCGGGTGACCTCACCGTCCTTGAACTGCTTGCGCACCGAGACCTTACGGGCGTCACGGTCGGGGACCTCGACCCAGTCGACGCCGTATACGGTGCCGGCCTTGGTGGCGCGCGAGAGGTCGTCGACGAACCGGCCGCCGGAGTCGAAGCACTTGAAGGCCTCCAGCACACCCGCGTCACCGGCGAGCGAGCGCAGCTGACCGCGGCCGTGGCGGAAGCCGTGCGGCGGGGTCCAGCGGTAGAAGAGGCCGTTGGGGTCGGAGGCGTCCTCGGTCAGGTAGAGGTGGCCGCGCTTGGGGTCGACGACGACGGCCTCGTGGGCGTAACGGCCCAGCGCCTTGAGGGGCTTGGGGTCGCGGCCGGCGCGGCGGTCGTAGGGGTCGACCTCGAAGACATAGCCGTGGTCCTTGGTCATGCCGTGCTCGCCGGCCTTGTCCTCGGTCTCCTCGCCGGTGAGCCAGGTGCCCCAAGGGGTGGTGCCGCCCGCGCAGTTGGTGGACGTACCGGCGATGCCGACCCATTCGCCGACCGGGCTGCCGTCCTTGGCGACCTCGACGACGGTGCAGCCGCCGGACGCCGCCGGGTCGTAGACCAGTCCTTCGGCCAGTGGCACCGGGTGCGGCCAGTCGGCGCGCGGGCCCTTCAGCTCGTGGTTGTTGACCAGGAGGGTGGTGCCGCGGTGGCCCTCGAAAGTGCCGGTGCCATCGTGGTTGGAGGGGGTGGACTCGCCGCTGTCGAGCGTGGTCTCCCCGGTCCGGGTGATGATCTGGTACGAGAACCCGGCGGGCAGCGCGAGGATGCCGTCCGGGTCCGCGATCAGCGGGCCGTAGCCGATGCCGGGCCCGTCCGCCGCGCCGTCCGGGCCGCCGTCCGGTGCCTCCGCGCCGATGGCGCCGGGCGCGGAGGCCAGCACGCCGACGCTGCCGGCCAGTGCGACCCCCGCACCGGTGAGGGCGGAACGCTTGGCGAAGTCTCTGCGGGTGAGCGGCATTGTCATCTCCTGGATGGCCGGTTTCTTCTCCCCTGTCCTGTGGCCACACGCTCTCGTGTGCCGTCGAACTCCAGTTGAACGCGGCGCGACATCCAGGAAGCAGTTGGGGCCGGCCCGGCGACCGGGACCGTGCGGTCCTGGTCGCCGGACCGGCCCCGGGGCGTGGGTGACACCGCCCGGCCCGGCCCCGCGGGGCTTCAGCCCGACTGTCGCGAGCGCGCCTTGAACGCGGCCTTGCGGGCCTCCTTGGCGGCCTTCTTGTCCGGGTGCAGCCGGCCCATGGCCTCCAGGACGTCGGCGGTGGCCGGGTGGTCCACCCGCCAGGCGGTGTCGAAGAACCCGCTGTGCTGCTCGGTCAGTCCCTGCACCAGGTCGCTCAGCTCGGTCGTGGCGTCCTCGTCGGCGCTGTCCAGCTGCGCCGCGATGGTGTCGACCGTCAACCAGAAGATCATCTCCTGGGACGGCTCGGGGATGCCGGGCAGCGCGCGCTCGGCGAGCCAGACCCGGGCCAGGCCGCCGAGCTGCCGGTCGTCGAGCACATCGCGCAGCGCGGCCTCGGCGTCCGGTGAGACCAGCGAGAGCGTCTGCTGGGCGGCGAGCCGGCGCCGCGGGGCCGACTCGTCGTCGCCGCGGGCGGACGTGAGCAGGTCCCGGGCGGCGTCCAGGGGCGTACGGGCGGTGAGCCAGAGCTCGGACTCGGCCTGGGCGAGCGCCTCGGGGTAGTCGGGGAGCGCCTCCAGGAGGACATCGGCGCCCTTGTCGGTGAGGTCGCCGACCGCGGGGGCGTGCACGCCCGCGTCCAGCATCCGGGCGCGTACGGCGTAGACGCCGAGCGGGGTGAGGCGGACCAGGCCGTAGCGGGAGACGTCCTCGTCGCTCAGCGGCTCGGCGGTGGAGGCTCCCGCCCCTTGGGGAACGACGGTCTCGCCGTCCTCGTCCAGCTCCTCGATGAGGGCCTCGTCGACGGGCTGGTAGGCGACCAGACCGATCGGCTCCAGCACCCGGAACTGGTCGTCCAGGCGCATCATCGCCTCGGAGACCTCTTCGAGGACATCGTCCGTGGGCTCGTCCATATCGTCCGGGACGATCATGGAGGCGGCCAGCGCGGGCAGCGGCACCTCCTGGTCGGGGCGCTCGTTCAGGGCCGTCAGCAGGTAGAGGTTCCCGAGGATGCCGTCCAGCAGCTCGGCCTCCTCCTCCGGGTTCCAGTCGAGCGCGTCCAGGTCCAGTTCGCCGCCCTCGGTGAGCTGGTCGGCGAGGTCGGCGAGGTCGGGGGCGGCCGCGTCGGCGAGCACGGTCTCCATACCGCCGAGCCAGATGTCGAGGATGTCCTGCGGGCTGCCGGAGGTGAGCAGGCCGAGCTCCTCGCCGGGGGTGGCGACACCGGCCGCGGCATCGTCGGAAAGGTCGGCGCCGTCCTCGCTCTCCTCGGTCTCCGCGATCTCCACGAGTCCGGTGTCCACGGCGAGCTGCCAGGCCTCGGCGGTGTAGGCGGCGCCGTCCTCGTCGCCGGCCAGGCCGAGGTGCTCGGTGGCGGCCGCCAGCGGCTCCTCCAGGATCTGGCCGCCGACGCCGACCGGGACACCGCGCTCGGCCCAGCGGGCGAGCTTCGCGGCGCGGGCCATCAGGGGCGCGCTCAGCGCGTCCCGGGCCAGTTCCGCTTCGGAGTGCAGCCGCACCGGCGGCAGTGTGGGGCGGTCTGCGGACATCGGGTGCTCAGCTCCTCGGACGGACTACGACTGGGGTACTCCCCCAGCTACCGCTGGAGGGGGGACCCCCACCCAGCGGTAGCTGGGGTCTGCGCCGCCCAAGCGTAGACGGAATTCTCCGTATCTCGGACGGTTCACCCCCGCGCCCCCTCCCGGTTACCCGGAGAAGCTTGACAACTCCCTTACGTGCAGCCGAGATTGACGCAGATCGACGCGCGTAGCGTGCGTCGGTCCCGCTCCGTATCCACGGTGCCCCAGCCACCCCCCTACCCTCGGAGGCATGTATGCCGTCCCGTCGCTCGCTCCGCAGACCGGCCGCCGTCAGCGCGGTGGTCTGCGCCGCCCTGGCCGGCGGACTGCTGACCGCCGCGCAGTCCGCCTCCGCGGCCGGCGCCCGGATCCATGACATCCAGGGCAGCACCCGAATATCCCCGCTGGCCGGACAGCAGGTCAGCGAGGTGCCCGGTACGGTCACCGCGATCCGCTCGTTCGGCTCGGCGCGCGGCTTCTGGGTGCAGGACCCGCACCCGGACCACAACCCGGCCACCAGCGAGGCGGTCTTCGTCTTCACCGGCAAGGAGACGCCGAAGGTCGCGGTCGGCGACGCGATCACCCTCTCCGGCACGGTCAGCGAGTACTACCCCGGCGGCAAGGACGCCGGGCTGCAGTCGGTCACCCAGATCACCGGCGCGACCTGGCAGGCCGGTTCCGCCGACGCCCCGCTGCCGGCCGCCTTCACGCTCAACCCGGCCTCGGTGCCGAACCGTTACGCCCCCGACGCGGACGGCAAGAGCATCGAGTCCCTGAAGCTGCGCCCCGCCTCGTACGCCCTGGACCGCTACGAGTCGCTGGAGGGCATGCGCGTCAAGGTGTCGAACGCCCCGGTCGTCGGGGCGACCAGCACCCATCACGAGCTGTGGGTGACCGCCGAGCCGAAGCGCCACCGCACGGCCCGCGGCGGCACGCTCTACGGCTCGTACGCGGACCCCAACGGCGGCCGGGTCAAGGTGGCGTCGCTGATCCCCTTCGCGCAGCAGCCGTTCCCGGTGGCCGACGTCGGCGACGAGCTGACCGGCTCCACCGCCGGACCGCTGGACTACGACAGCTTCGGCGGCTACACGCTGCAGGCCACCGAGCTGGGCAAGCTGACCGACCACGGCCCGGCGCCGGAGACCACCCGCAAGCAGAAGTCCGACGAGCTGGCGGTGGCCACCTACAACGTCGAGAACCTCTCCCCCAGCACCCCGCAGGCCAAGTTCGACCGGCTGGCGAAGGGGCTGGTGGAGCACCTCGCCGCCCCCGACGTGGTCGCGCTGGAGGAGGTCCAGGACGACAACGGCGCCACCGACAACGGCGTGGTCACCGCCGGGGCCACCCTCAAGAAGCTCACCGACGCCATCAAGGCGGCCGGCGGCCCGGCGTACGAGTGGCGGCAGATCGACCCGGCAAACGGCCAGGACGGCGGCCAGCCCGGCGGCAACATCCGGGTGGCGTTCCTGTTCAACCCCGAGCGGGCCGCGTTCACGGACATCAAGGGCGGCGACGCCACCACCCCGGTGAAGGTGGTCGCCGACCACGGCAAGGCCACACTGTCCGCGTCCCCGGGCCGGATCGCGCCGGCCGATCCGGCATGGAAGACCAGCCGCAAGCCCCTTGTCGGCCAGTTCTCGCTCAAGAGCCGCCCGGGGAGCCGGGTGTTCGTGATCGCCAACCACTTCAACTCCAAGGGCGGCGACCAGGGCCTGGACAGCCGGTTCCAGCCACCGGCCCGGAGCTCGGAGACCCAGCGCACCGCACAGGCCGGACTGGTCAACCAGTTCGTCAAGGAGCTGCTGGCCAAGGACCCGAAGGCCGCGGTGGTGGTGGCCGGCGACCTCAACGACTACGCGTTCTCGCCGGCCCTGAAGAAGCTCACCGCCGGTGGTGTGCTCACCGACCAGGTCAACCGGCTGCCGCGGGCCGAACGCTACGGCTATGTCTTCAACGGCAACTCGCAGGTGCTGGACCACATGCTCACCAGCCGCCCGCTGACCCGGGCCGACTACGACATCGTGCACCTCAACGCCGAGTACGCCGACCAGGCCAGCGACCACGATCCGCAGGTCCTGCGGATCCGGCCGTAGCACCGCGGCACCTCACCCCGTGTGACTCCCTCGTCACCCGACCGGCCCACGTCCGGGGGCCAACTGCCGCAGGGGGTGCGGTACTGGGCAGGTAAGAACCATTCGGCGAGACATAGGGAGTCATCATGCCGAAGTCCCAGAACCGTAAGTCGGGCAACAAGGACCGTGCCGCCGAGCGCCGCACCGACCAGCGGAAGCCGAAGTCGTCGGAGGAGTCCGCCGCCGAGCGGACCCAGGACCTGAAGCGTTCGCGGAATGGCCTGACTGGCGCGTGATGGGCCTGTGATGCCCGGGCGGCCGTCGCACCGAAGGGTGCGGCGGCCGCTTCACGTTGCCGGGCCTTCTGGCGTAGCACTGCTTAACAAATCACCCAGTACAACTAAGTGGACGTGAAATATGAGGCGCCCTCAGACTCCTGGCATGACCTCCATGACCACCCCCCGCGCCCCCGCACCGTCCTTCGGGCGTTTCGCGGCCGCCATGATCACCCCGTTCACCGCCGACGGCGGGCTGGACACGGACGGCGCGCAGCGGCTCGCCACCCACCTCGTCGACGACGGCGGCTGCGACGCACTGGTGCTGAGCGGCACCACCGGGGAGTCCCCGACCACCTCGGACGCCGAGAAGGAGACCCTGCTGCGGGCCGTGGTGGAGGCCGTCGGCGACCGGGCGTGGATCACCGCCGGGGTCGGCACCAGCGACACCCGGCACACCGTCACCCTGGCCCGCGCCGCCGAACGGGCGGGCGCACACGGCCTGCTGGTGGTCACGCCGTACTACTCGCGGCCCGCCCAGGAGGCCGTCAGCCACCACCTGCGGACGGTCGCGGACGCCACCGGACTGCCGGTGATGCTCTACGACATCCCGGGCCGCACCGGCACCGCGCTGACGGCCGGGACCTTGCTGCGGCTGGCCGCTCATCCGCGGATCGCGGCGGTCAAGGACTGCGCCTACGACCTGCTGAAGTCCGCGAAGGTGCTGGCCGCGACGGACCTGGCCTACTACGCGGGCTGCGACGAGCAGATCCTGCCGCTACGGGCCCTCGGCGGCGCCGGCTGCGTCAGCACCGCCGCCAACGCCGCGCCACGGACGGTGCGCGCCGTACTGGACGCCTATGACGCCGGCGACACGGCCGGAGCGGCCCGCCGTCAGCTCGCCCTGGTCCCGCTCATCGAGGCGGTGACCGGCGGGGAGAACCCCGGCACGGTCACCGCGAAGGCGCTGCTCAACCATCTCGGGCTGCCCGCGGGGCCGGTCCGCGGCCCGCTGCTGGCGGCGGACGCCGCGCTCACCAGCCGGCTGGCGGACGCGCTGCAGACGACCCTGGACCGGACTGCTGATGCGGGTACGGCGGTGCCTGCGGCGATCCCTGGTTAGGCGGGAAGGGTGCGGGCGGCGGCCCGAAGCCGCCCGCCCCACCCGGCTGCCCGTACGGAGCCGCGGCCCCGTCCTGCCCGGCCGCCTGCTCGTCCCGCGCCGGCGGTTCCTCCGCGTCCGGCACCAGGTCCCGGACGAGCAGCGTCGCACCGGCGACCGCGCCCGGCATCAGCACCACCGCGATGAACGGGATCAGGAACAGCAGCACGATGGGGGTGCCGAAGCCGACCGCGAGACCCTTGCGGCCGCGCAGCAGCCGGAGCCGCTCACGCACCGGAATGTCCCGGCGCTGCATGGCCACCGAGGTCAGCTCGACGGCGAGGAAGAAGCCGGAGACACAGAAGCCGATGGCGGGGATCACGGTCTGCCCGATGAACGGCACGAACCCGAGGACGAACAGCAGGATCCCGAAGCCGGCGGCCCGCAGCAGCACATGGACGCTGTCCCGCAGCGCGATCCAGATCTCCTGCCACAGCGGCCGGTCCGGGGACGGCGGGCAGTTTCCCTCGGACTCCTCGACCTTCTCCGAGAGCGACTCGTAGAAGGGGTCGCCGATCAGCAGGGTGGCCGCGGTGAACGTCAGCACCGACAGCATCAGTCCGCCGGCGAACAGCAGCGCCACGAACACCCCGCGCAGCAGCCCCTGCCAGGGCGAGCCCCAGCCGTCGGCGAACGGCGTCGCCCAGGCCGCGATGTCGCCGGACCAGATGGCGAGCGCGATGAGCACCCCGACGTACAGCACCAGGGCGATCAGCGCCGGAATCAGCCCGAATCCCCACCACCGGCCGTGCTGGGCGACCCAGCGCTGCCCCTTACCCAGATACCGCATCCCCGCTACAAGATCACGCATGGCGCAAGCCTATCGGCGTCCGGCCGGGCCGGGGACCGGGGTGGCCACATCAACGGCCCGGCGGGAAACCCGCCGGGCCGTGGTGCGACCGTGTCCGCTCAGTTGTGGCTGTGCAGCACCTCGTTGAGGCCGCCCCAGTCCGCCTTGTTCGGACGGGCCTCGACGGTGCCGGTGGTGGAGTTGCGGCGGAAGAGGATGTTGTCCGCGCCGGAGAGCTCCAGGGCCTTGACGATCTGGCCATCGGGCAGCGTGACCCGGGTGCCCGCGGTGATGTACAGGCCGGCCTCGACGACACACTCGTCGCCCAGCGCGATACCGATACCCGACTCGGCGCCGAGCAGGCAGCGCTCACCGATCGAGATGATCTGCTTGCCGCCGCCGGACAGGGTGCCCATGGTCGAGGCGCCACCGCCGATGTCGGAGCCGTCGCCGACGACGACGCCCGCGCTGATCCGGCCCTCGACCATGGAGGTGCCCAGCGTCCCGGCGTTGAAGTTGACGAAGCCCTCGTGCATGACGGTGGTGCCGGCCGCGAGGTGCGCGCCCAGGCGCACCCGGTCGGCATCCGCGATCCGCACCCCGGCGGGCGCGACATAGTCCGTCATCCGCGGGAACTTGTCGATGCCGGTGACCATCAGATGGAGCCCCTCGGCGCGGGCGTTCAGCCGCACCGTCTCCACCTGGTCGACGGCCACCGGGCCCAGCGAGGTCCAGGCGACGTTGGCCAGCAGGCCGAAGAGGCCTTCCAGGTTCTGCCCGTGCGGCTTGACCAGCCGGTGGCTGAGCAGGTGGAGGCGCAGGTACGCGTCATGGGCGTCCAGCGGCTTGTCGTCGAGGGAGGCGATGACCGTCCGGACGGCGACGACCTCGACCTCGCGGACCGGGTCGGGGCCGATCGCCTTGAGCACGGCGGCGCCCAGCAGTTCGGTGGCGCGCGCGTCGTCGAGACGCTCGGTGCCGGCGGGGCCGAGGCCGGCCGTCGCGGCGGCCAGCTCGGGCGCCGGGAACCAGGTGTCGAGAACGGTGCCGTCGGAGGTGACGGTGGCGAGCCCGGCGGCGACGGCGCCGGTCGTACGGGAGGTAGCAGCTTCGGTCATGTTCGAAACCTAACCGGAGGGCGCCCGTCGAGGCGAACCGGTCTCAGCGGCCGGGCCGGGCCGTGGGGTCGCACCACCCCGTTCATGCGGACGGCACCGGACCGCGTGCCACCGGGGGGAGCGGCTCAGCCCAGCACGCCGGCCAGCCCGGCCCGTACCGTCGTGGGGTCGAAGGGCTGCCCGGTCAGCAGATGCTGCAGCACCAGCCCGTCGGTGAACGCCACCACGGCCCGCGCGGTCCGGACATCGCCGATCCGCCGTCCGAGCAGCCGCACCATCTCCTCCAGACACTCCGCGGCGATCGGCCGCACCGCCTCGTGCCGCAGCGCCGTCAGATAGAGCTCGTACTCCAGCTCCATCCGCGAGCGGTCCCCCGCCAGGGTGTCCTCGATGAGCCGGGCGACCTCCTCGGCGAGCGGCACCGCCGGATCGATCCCGTCGGCCCAGCGCGCGAACTCGGCCAGGCACACGCCGTTGACCTGCCGCAGCGCGGCGATCAGCAGCTCGTCCAGGGAGGCGAAGTGGTACGTCGTCGAGCCGAGCGGCACATCCGCGGCGGCGGCCACCGAGCGGTGGCTGAGCCCGGCGATCCCGCGCTCGCCGACCACCGCGATCGCCGCGTCGATGATCCGCTGCCGGCGGTCCGGGTCGTAGCGCCGGGCCATCAGTGCGCCCCGTCCAGATTGAGCACCACGACACCGGCGATCACCAGCAGCACCCCGAGGATCTTCAGCGCGCTGGCGCTCTCCCCCAGGAACGCTATCCCGATCGCCGCGATCACGGCCGTGCCGGCGCCGGACCAGATGGCGTACGCGGTGCCGACGCTCATCGACTTGAGCGTCTGGGCGAGCAGCACGAAGGCGAGCAGATAGCCGAAAGCGGTCCCCAGCGACGGCCACAGTTTGCTGAAGCCGTCGCTGTACTTCATCGCCGTGGTGGCGAGGATCTCGGAGAGGATCGCGCCGGCGAGCGTCAGATAGACCATGCGTACGAGCGTACATAGCGTTGCGTACGGGCGTACACAGCGATTTTCGGCCCCGCTTCCGCACGGCCTGCCGGGCCCGGCGCCTGCCCGGAACGGCGAAACGGCCGTGCCCGCCGGATTTTCCGGGGGCACGGCCGTATCGGCTCGGTCTTTCGGGCGCCGACGTCTCAGACGTTGAAGCCCAGCGCGCGGAGCTGCTCGCGGCCGTCATCGGTGATCTTGTCCGGGCCCCACGGGGGCATCCAGACCCAGTTGATCTTCAGTTCCTTGACGAGGCCGTCCGTGGCGGACTTCGCCTGGTCCTCGATGACGTCGGTCAGCGGGCAGGCCGCGGAGGTCAGCGTCATGTCGATGGTGGCGATATTGGCGTCGTCGATGTGGACGCCGTAGATCAGCCCCAGATTGACGACATCGATGCCCAGCTCGGGGTCCACGACGTCGTACAGCGCCTCGCGGACCTCCTCCTCGGAGGCAGGCTTCGTGGTGGTCGGAGTGTCGGTCATGCGGTTTTCGCCTCCTCGGAGAGGGCCTTGGCCGTGGCGTCCTTCCAGGCCATCCAACTGAGCAGCGCGCACTTCACACGCGCCGGGTACTTGGAGACACCGGCGAACGCCACTGCGTCCTCCAGGATCTCCTCCATCGCGTCATCCGGCTCCATCTGGCCCTTGGACTGCATCAGCTCCAGGAACGTCTCCTGGATCTTCTGCGCGTCACCGAGCTGCTTGCCCACCAGGAGCTCATTGAGCACCGACGCGCTGGCCTGGCTGATGGAGCAGCCCTGGCCCTCGTAGGACACATCCTCAATCGTCGCGCCGTCGAGCCGCACGCGCAGCGTGATCTCGTCACCGCACGTGGGGTTGACATGGTGCACCTCTGCGTCGCCGTCCCGAAGACCGCGCCCATGGGGGTGCTTGTAGTGGTCCAGGATGACGTCCTGGTACATGGAATCCAGCTTCACGGCTCAGTCAGTCCTCGTCCTCATCCGCTGTGCTTGGTCAACCGGCTGCATTTATCTAACCGAAGAAGTTGCGGACGTGCTCCAGGCCCTCGACCAAGGCGTCGACCTCGGCGGGCGTGGAGTACAGATAGAACGACGCTCGCGTGGTCGCGGGAATTCCGTAGCGCAGGCAGACCGGCCGTGCGCAGTGGTGACCCACCCGGACCGCGATGCCCTGCTCGTCCAGCACCTGGCCGACATCGTGGGGATGGATGTCACCGAGCGTGAAGGAGAGCGTCGCCCCGCGGTCCTCGGCCGTGCTCGGGCCGATGATGCGCAGGTCGGGGACCTCCAGCAGCCGCTTGACGGCGTACTCGGTGATCGCGTGCTCATGCGCGGCGATGTTGTCCATGCCGATCGAGGTGAGGTAGTCCACGGCCGCGCCGAGGCCGACGGCCTGGGCGATCGGGGGCGTACCGGCCTCGAACTTGTGCGGGGCGGGCGCATAGGTCGAGGAGTGCATCGAGACGGTCTCGATCATCTCGCCGCCACCGAGGAACGGCGGGAGGTCCTCCAGCAGCTCCTGGCGGCCCCAGAGGACACCGATGCCGGTCGGGCCGCACATCTTGTGGCCGGTGAAGGCCACGAAGTCGGCCTGCAGCGCCTGCACGTCCAGCACCATGTGCGGGGCGGCCTGCGAGGCGTCGATGCAGACCAGCGCGCCGACCTCCTGGGCGCGGCGGATGATCGCCTCGACCGGGTTGATGGTGCCCATGATGTTGGAGACCAGCGTGAAGGAGACGATCTTCGTCTGCTCCGTGATGATCTCGTCGATGTTGGACAGGTCGAGGCGGCCGTCGTCGGTGATACCGAACCACTTCAGCTTCGCGCCGGTGCGCTGCGAGAGCAGCTGCCACGGAACGATGTTGGAGTGGTGCTCCATCTCCGTGATGACGATCTCGGTCTCGCGGTCCACGCGGTAGGGCTCATCGGCCCAACCGAGCATGTTGGCCACGAGGTTGAGCGACTCGGAGGCGTTCTTGGTGAAGATCACCTCGTCGCGGCTCGGGGCGTTGATGAAGGCGGCCACCTTGTCACGGGCGCCTTCGTACAGCGCCGTGGCCTCCTCGGCGAGCACATGCACGCCGCGGTGGACGTTGGCGTTGTGGCGTTCGTAGTAGGCGTTCAGGGCGTCGAGGACCTGACGCGGCTTCTGGGAGGTCGCCGCGTTGTCCAGGTACACGACCTTCTTCCCGTCATGGATCACGCGGTCCAGGATGGGGAAGTCCTTACGGATCGCCTCTGTGTCGAGGAGGCCCGGCAGCTGTGTCACGCGGTTGCGCCACCCTTCGTGTACTCCTCGTAGCCCTCGGCCTCCAGCTTGTCGGCGAGCTCGGCACCGCCGGACTCGGCGATCCGGCCGTTGGCGAAGACGTGGACCTGGTCGGGCTTGATGTAGCGCAGGATGCGCGTGTAGTGGGTGATCAGCAGGGTGCCGACCTCACCGGTCTCGCGGACCCGGTTCACGCCCTCGGAGACGGTGCGCAGCGCGTCGACGTCCAGACCGGAGTCGGTCTCGTCGAGGATCGCGATGGCCGGCTTGAGCAGCTCCAGCTGGAGGATCTCGTGGCGCTTCTTCTCACCGCCGGAGAAGCCCTCGTTGACGTTGCGCTCGGCGAAGGCGGGGTCCATCTGGAGGCGCTCCATGGCCTCCTTGACCTCCTTGACCCACAGCCGCAGCTTGGGGGCCTCGCCGCGGATCGCGGTCGCGGACGTCCGCAGGAAGTTGGAGACCGAGACGCCGGGCACCTCGACCGGGTACTGCATGGCGAGGAAGACGCCGGCGCGTGCGCGCTCGTCGACGGACATCTCCAGGACGTCCTCGCCGTCGAGGGTGACGGTGCCGCCGGTGATCGTGTACTTGGGGTGACCCGCAAGGGAGTAGGCGAGGGTCGACTTGCCGGAGCCGTTGGGGCCCATGATGGCGTGCGTCTCGCCCTGCTTCACGGTCAGGTCGACGCCCTTCAGGATCTCGCGCGGGCCGTTCTCGGCCTCGACGGAGACGTGCAGGTCGTGGATCTCAAGCGTTGCCATGGGGAACTCAGGACTCCTGGGTGACGGAGACGAGCACGTCGTCCCCTTCGATCTTTACGGGGTATACGGGGACGGGGCGCGTCGCGGGAAGGCCGTTCGGCTTGCCGGTGCGCAGGTCGAAGCTCGACCCGTGCAGCCAGCACTCGATCGAGCAGTCCTCGACCTCGCCTTCCGATAGCGAGACGTTCGCGTGCGAGCAGATGTCGTTGATCGCGAACACCTCGCCCTCGGTGCGGACCAGAGAGACGGGCGTGCCGTCGAGTTCCACCCGCTTGGGGGTGTCCTCCTCCAGCTCGCTGAGCGCCGCTGCGCGTACGTACGTCATGCCGCGGACGCTTCCAGCTCGGCCTCGATCTTGCTCATCAGACGCTCTTCGACGTCCGGGAGACCGATCTGCTGGACCAGCTCGGCGAAGAAGCCGCGGACGACCAGCCGGCGGGCCTCGTCGGCCGGGATACCGCGGGCCATCAGGTAGAACAGCTGCTCGTCGTCGAAGCGGCCGGTCGCCGAGGCGTGGCCGGCGCCGACGATCTCGCCGGTCTCGATCTCAAGGTTGGGGACCGAGTCGACCCGCGCACCGTCGGTGAGGACGAGGTTGCGGTTGAGCTCGTAGGTGTCCGTGCCGGTGGCCGACGCCTGGATGAGGACATCGCCGATCCAGACCGCGTGTGCGTCCTGGCCCTGGAGCGCGCCCTTGTACGTGACGTGGGAGCGGCAGTTGGGCGCCTCGTGGTCGACCATGAGGCGGTGCTCCTGGTGCTGGCCCTCTTCGGTGAAGTACAGACCGTAGAGCTCGGCCTCGCCGCCGGGTCCCGCGTACGTGATGCGCGGGTGCAGCCGGACGAGGTCGCCGCCGAAGGTGACGACCACGGACTTGAAGCTCGCGTCCCGGCCGACGAGGGCGTTGTGCTGCCCGACGTGCACGGCCTGGTCGTCCCAGTCCTGGACGGAGACGACGGTCAGCTTGGCGCCGTCACCGAGGAGGTAGTCGACGTTGGCGGCGAGCACCGCGTCACCGGTGTGGTCGATGACGACGACCGCCTCGGCGAACGCGCCGAGCTCGATGACCTGGTGGCCGAAGGCGGTACCGCCCTCACCGTGCACGGTGATCCGGATGGGCTCGGGGAGCACGGTCTCCTTGGGAACCGAGACCACCGAGGCCTTCTCGAAGGAGCTGTACGCCTGCGCGGCGACCCGGTCCACGGGCTTGCCGGCCTTGCCGACCCGCGGGTCGGTGCGGTCGACCAGCTCGTGGGTGACGCCCTCGGGAGCGGTGATGTCGATCTTCAGGTCCGGACCGCCGGCCTCGGCACTGCCGTCGTGCAGGCCCTTCAGACGCGCGAGGGGCGTGAAGCGCCACTCCTCCTCGCGGCCGTGCGGCACCGGGAAGTCCGCCACGTCGTAGGACGGCGGGGCGCTCATCCGGGTGGCGACGGTGGACTCCGCGGCCACCGCGATGGAGCCGGTGGTCGTGGAACCCGCCGGGATGTTCTGAGCCTCAGCCATGGCTGTCGTAGTGCTCGCTTTCTGGTTGCGATCCTCGGCCTGCCCGCAGGGCGGCCGCCGCGTCGATCGTTGAGTGTGCCGTGGCCGTCAGCCGACCGAACCTTCCATCTGCAGCTCGATCAGCCGGTTGAGCTCCAGCGCGTACTCCATCGGCAGCTCACGGGCGATCGGCTCGACGAAGCCGCGCACGATCATCGCCATGGCCTCGAACTCCGTCAGGCCGCGGGCCATCAGGTAGAAGAGCTGGTCCTCGCTGACCTTGGAGACGGTCGCCTCGTGGCCCATCGACACGTCGTCCTCGCGGACGTCGACGTAGGGGTAGGTGTCCGAGCGGGAGATGGTGTCCACCAGCAGGGCGTCACACAGCACGTTGGACTTGGAGCCCGCGGCGCCCTCGCCGATCTCGACCAGACCGCGGTAGGAGGTCCGGCCGCCGCCTCGCGCCACCGACTTGGAGACGATGTTGGAGGAGGTGTTCGGCGCCATGTGGACCATCTTGGAGCCGGCGTCCTGGTGCTGGCCCTCGCCCGCGAAGGCGATGGACAGGGTCTCGCCCTTGGCGTGCTCGCCCATGAGGTAGACCGCCGGGTACTTCATGGTCACCTTGGAGCCGAGGTTGCCGTCGACCCACTCCATGGTCGCGCCCTCGTAGGCGACGGCGCGCTTGGTGACCAGGTTGTAGACGTTGTTCGACCAGTTCTGGATGGTCGTGTAGCGGCAGCGGCCGCCCTTCTTCACGATGATCTCGACCACCGCGGAGTGCAGCGAGTCCGACTTGTAGATCGGCGCCGTGCAGCCCTCGACGTAGTGGACGTAGGCGTCCTCGTCGACGATGATCAGCGTCCGCTCGAACTGGCCCATGTTCTCGGTGTTGATCCGGAAGTAGGCCTGGAGCGGGATGTCGACGTGGACACCCTTGGGCACGTAGATGAACGAGCCGCCGGACCACACCGCGGTGTTCAGCGACGCGAACTTGTTGTCGCCGACCGGGATGACCGTGCCGAAGTACTCCTGGAAGAGCTCCGGGTGCTCCTTGAGCGCGGTGTCGGTGTCCAGGAACAGGACGCCCTGCTCCTCCAGGTCCTCACGGATCTGGTGGTAGACGACCTCGGACTCGTACTGCGCGGCGACACCGGCGACCAGGCGCTGCTTCTCCGCCTCGGGGATGCCGAGCTTGTCGTAGGTGTTCTTGATGTCCTCGGGCAGGTCCTCCCAGGAGGCGGCCTGCTGCTCGGTGGAGCGGACGAAGTACTTGATGTTGTCGAAGTCGATACCCGACAGGTCCGAGCCCCAGTTCGGCATGGGCTTCTTGTCGAACAGCTTCAGACCCTTGAGGCGGAGCTTGAGCATCCACTCCGGCTCGTTCTTCTTCGCCGAGATGTCGCGGACGACGGCCTCGGAGAGGCCGCGCTTGGCGGAGGCGCCGGCCACGTCGGAGTCGGCCCAGCCGTATTCGTACTTGCCCAGGCCCTCGAGCTCAGGGTGAGCAGTCTCCGTGGGGAGCGTCATGCGGGGTTCCTCCCGGCCGTGCTTGCAGATGCTGTGGTGGTCTTGGTGGTGCGTGCGGTGCTGTGAGCGGCCTTGCCGGCACCGGCCTTCGGGACGAAGGTCGTGCACACCCCGTCGCCGTGGGCGATGGTGGCAAGACGCTGTACATGGGTCCCCAGCAATCGGGAGAAGACCTCGGTCTCCGCCTCGCACAGCTGCGGGTACTGCTCGGCGACATGGGCGACCGGGCAGTGGTGCTGGCAGAGCTGTTCACCGAGCTGGGGATTGGGGGCGCTGCGCGCCGTAGCAGCGTACCCGTCCGCGGTCAACGCCTTCGCAAGGGCCTCGGTGCGGGCCGCCGGCTCGGCGGCCTCGACCGCCTCGCGGTAGCCCTCGGCCTGCGCGGCGAGCCGCGCGCGGGCGAACGCGGCGACGGCCGCCTCGCCCTTCTCGCCGCCGCCCGCGCTCTGCGCGATCCAGCGCAGCGCGTCGGTGGCGAGCTGGTCGTAGGCCTGGTCGAAGGCGTCCCGTCCGCAGTCGGTGAGGGCGAAGGCCTTGGCGGGGCGGCCGCGGCCGCGGTTGCCGTAGACACGCTTCTCACGGGGCTCGACGACGCCCTCCGCGGCCAGCGCGTCCAGATGCCGTCGGACGGCGGCCTGGGTCAGCTCCAGGCGAAGGGCGAGCTCGGCCGCGGTGGATGGACCGTGGTCGAGGATGGAGCGGGCGACCCTGTTGCGGGTGCCCTGCTGTTCATCGTGCGGCGCCGCGGCGTGCGGGGCGGGCCCGCGCCGCTCGGTCTGCTCGGGCGCGGAGGCGGCCGGCCCTTCGGTCTGCTCGACCGCGGGCCCTTCCTGATCCTCGCTCGCGTATTTCACAACGCCATTGTTGCGTAATTCGTCAAAGCGATACAAGCCTCGTCCGGATCACGGATGGGTGGCCTCTATCACTTAGGGTTACCTAAATCAAGTACCTGCCGGAGCGGCGGAAGCACCGCCGACCTGCGAAGGCCCGCCCGCGCCCGCAGCGGCGCACCACGGCTCACGGGCCGTGGAAATCCGTGCGATCACGCACCGCCAGATCGGGGAACGGGCGCCGATGAGGGCCCACGCCCCCATTGAAGGCCGGCCTGCCACTCTCCGTAGACTGCCCGGCATGCCCAGCACCTCCCCGGGGGGCGACCCCCGGCCTCCCGGCCGAGAGCCTGCCGTCGAGATCACCGGCCTGGTCAAGCGCTACGGGACCAGGACCGCCGTGGACGGGCTCGACCTGACCGTCGCCCGCGGCGCGGTGACCGCCGTGCTCGGCCCGAACGGCGCCGGCAAGACCACCACCGTCGAGACCTGCGAGGGCTACCGCCGCCCGGACGCCGGCCGGGTGCGGGTCCTGGGGCTGGACCCGGTCGCCGACGCCGCGGCACTGCGGCCGCGGATCGGCGTGATGCTGCAGTCCGGCGGCGTCTACGCGGGCGCCAGGGCGGAGGAAATGCTGCGGCACACCGCCACCCTGCACGCCCACCCCCTCGACGTCGGCACGCTCATCGACCGGCTCGGCCTCGGCAGCTGCGGCCGGACCCCCTACCGGCGGCTGTCCGGCGGCCAGCAACAACGGCTGGCGCTGGCGATGGCCGTGGTCGGCCGCCCCGAGCTGGTCTTCCTGGACGAGCCGACGGCCGGACTCGACCCGCAGGCCCGGCACGCCACCTGGGACCTCGTACGGGAACTGCGCGCCGACGGCGTCAGCACCGTACTGACCACACACTTCATGGACGAGGCCGAGCAGCTCGCCGACGATGTCGCGATCATCGACGGCGGCCGGGTGATCGCCCAGGGCAGCCCGGACGAGCTGTGCCGCGACGGCGCGGAGAACAGCCTGCGCTTCACCGGCCGCCCCGGACTCGACCTCGCCTCGCTCCTCAAGGCGCTGCCCGCGGACAGCGCCGCAGCGGAGCCCGCCTCCGGCGTCTACCGCGTCCACGGCAAGGTCAACCCGCAGCTGCTGGCCACCGTCGCCTCCTGGTGCGCCCAGAACGGCGTGATGCCCGACGCGATAGCCGTCGAACGCCACACCCTGGAGGACGTCTTCCTGGAGCTCACGGGTAAGGAGCTGCGCGCATGACACGGCAGGGCCACGCGATCGCCGGCCGGGGGTCCGGGGGTTGTCCCCCGGGACAGCACGGCCTGGAGCTCACGGGTAAGGAGCTGCGCGCATGACCACCACCGAGGCCGGCGGCGCCACCGGCACCTTCAGCCCGCGGCCCGGGGCGGCTCCGCTGCCCCGGATGATCCGCGCGCAGGCGGCCCTGGAGACCAGGATGCTGCTGCGCAACGGGGAGCAGCTGCTGCTGACCGTGATCATCCCGACGCTGCTGCTGGTGCTGTTCTCCGCCGTCGACATCATCGCGGTGCCCACCGACACGGCCGGCGGCGCGGGCAGGTCCGTCGACTTCCTGGCGCCCGGCGTCCTGGCGCTCGCGGTGCTGTCGACCGCCTTCACCGGCCAGGCCATCGCGACCGGCTTCGAGCGGCGCTACGGCGTGCTCAAGCGGCTCGCCGTCTCGCCGCTGCCGCGCTGGGGGCTGATGACCGCCAAGACCTGTGCGGTGCTGGTCACCGAGGTCCTGCAGATCGCGCTGCTGACCGCGGTCGCGCTCGCGCTGGGCTGGTCCCCGCACGGCACTCCGCTCACGGTGGCGCTGCTGCTCCTCCTGGGCACCGCTGCCTTCTCGGGCCTGGGCCTGCTGATGGCCGGCACGCTCAAGGCGGAGGCCACCCTCGCGGCGGCCAACCTGGTGTTCCTGCTGCTGCTGGTCGGCGGCGGCGTGATCGTCCCGCTGGACAAGTTCCCGGAGGCCGCCCAGAGCGTGCTCGGGCTGCTGCCGATCACGGCACTGTCCGACGGGCTGCGCGAGGTGCTCCAGCACGGCGCCGGCATCCCCTGGCCGGACCTCGGCGTCCTCGCGGTGTGGGCGGTGCTGGGGCTGGGGGCCGCGGCGCGGTTCTTCCGCTGGGAGTAGACGGCCGCGGTACGGCTCCAACGGGTGATTCCGCCGCGGACGCACCCCTCGTGAAAGTTTGCACAAGGGGCCGCCTACGATGGCTCCCGTGCCGAACACGCTGAATCCCCTTGAGCTGATCGCCCGCCGCTGGCAGCCGTCCGCGGCCTTTGTGCGACGGGCCGCGCTGGCGACTGTCGTCATGGCCGTGATCATCGTCGTCACGGGCGGCGCGGTCCGGCTCTCCCAGTCCGGGCTGGGCTGCTCGACCTGGCCCAAGTGCACCCCGGACAGCCTGACGCCGACGGCCGCGATGGGCATCAACGGCCTCATCGAGTTCGGCAACCGCATGCTGACGTATGTGCTGTGCGCGGTCGTCGGGCTGTTCATCATCGCCGCCCGCGCCCGCGCCCCCCGGCGCCGCTCGCTCACCCGGCTCGGCTGGGCGCAGTTCTGGCTCGTCACGAGCAACGCCGTCATCGGCGGCGTCACGGTCCTGACCGGCCTGAACCCGTACATCGTCAGCTCGCACTTCCTCGCGGCCACGG
Source organism: Streptomyces sp. NPDC048637 (assembly GCF_040650675.1). NCBI lineage: Bacteria > Bacillati > Actinomycetota > Actinomycetes > Kitasatosporales > Streptomycetaceae > Streptomyces > Streptomyces sp. NPDC048637. The sequence continues at coordinate 10,350 of NZ_JBEZHQ010000026.1, read as the reverse complement.
CGCTGCTCACGGTCGCCGTGCTGAGCTGGAAGCGGGCGAGTGAGGGCGACGAGGAGCCGCGTGACCTGGTCGCCCGACCGGCGCGGCAGCTGGCCTGGCTGCTGGTCGCCGCGACCGGCGCGCTCACCGTCATCGGCACGGTCGTCACGGGCACGGGCCCGCACGCGGGCGACGCCAAGAAGGTCCACCGCATCCCGCTGGACTGGCAGGAGATCACCCAGCTCCACGTCGACTTCGTCTACATCGTCGTCGGCCTGTCCGTCGCCCTGTGGTTCACGCTGCGCGCCGTCAAGGCGCCGGCCGCCCCGCGCCGGATGCTCCTGGAGCTGTTCGCCGGTATCGCCGCGCAGGGCGTCATCGGCTACGTCCAGTACTTCACGGGTCTGCCCGAAATCGTCATCGGGCTCCACATGCTGGGCTCCGCCCTGGTGTGGATCTGTGTGCTGCGGGTCTCGCTGTCGTTGCGCGACCGCGGTCCGCTCCAGGAGAAGGACCCCGGCAGGCCCGCCCCCTCCGGTGAGCAGGAGGCACCGGAGCCTCAGGCGGCCTCCGCGCTCAGCCGGTAGACCCGGCGCGCGGTTCCGAACCCGATCGTCTCGGTGATCCGCCGCCCGTCCTCCGGCCCGCACAGGCCCTCGTCGGTCCACTCCCGTACGAGGCGCGCCATGGCGCGCAGGAAGCACCGGGCACCGGTCACATAGAGCTCGGGCAGCCCCCGGGCGCCCGAGGAGAACAGCAGCTTGCCGAACGGTGCCTGACCGAGCGTCTCCTCGGGGCGGGGCCCGGCGTCCGCGTACACATGGGCGTGCACCGCGGCGAGCTGCGCCGCCCGCCGGTGGTGCGGCGCCTCCGGCAGCAGGACGAGATCCGAGCCGATGCCGGTGGTGGCGCGCAGAAAGGCCGCCAGCGGCTGCGGATCGGGGCAGTGCAGCTGCACCGGCAGACCGGTCGCCACCGCGCTCCACAGCAGATGCCGTACGAGCACGGGCTCCCCGAGCCGCTCCCCTGGCCGGCGGCCGCGCAGCCAGCGGTCCGCGGCCCGCCGCACCTCACCGGCCTCCGGGGCGTGCCCCTCGCAGGAGGTGGCGCCGGAGGCGAAGGCGGTGGCGTGCTGGGCCGCGGCGTAGAGGGCCTCGGCGGTGTAGCCGATGAAGGAATCGACGCTGCCGGAGGTGTCGGCGACCTGCTCGGCGAGCGGTTCGAGCCGTACGACCTCATGGGCGCGGGCCGCGGCGGCGGTGGCGAGTTCGGTGGCCGAGGTCAGATTGCTGGGGGCCCCGGCCTCCAGCAGGAACGTGCCGATTCCGGAGCCGCGCAGCAGCATGCGTCCGGCCCGGTAGGCACCGACCTCGCGTCTGCGGGCCAGGTAGCGGGCGGGCGGGCAGTGCGGTTCCAGGCCGAGCAGCGGGGGGCACCAGCGGCGTATCGCGAGGCCGGTGAAGCTGTCGAAGTAGCTGGTGCCGGCGGGGGCCGGGCCGTGTGCGCCGGCCGCGGCGGCGAGGTGGGTCTCGAAGGAGCCGAGGCCGAGCTCGTCGTGCACCGCGCCGACGCTGTACTGGTCGATGAGCGGTGGAAGTCCGTCCATCCGCATCTCCTCGCCGCGAGCCCGCCGGGCGCGGCCGAAGCGCCGCGCCCGGTGGGCTTAACGGACGAGGCGGTGGTGAGGTAGCGGGCTCCGCTTCCGGCGTACGCTCCGGCGCACGGCGCCCGGGTACCGCCCGTCAGGTGTTGGCCGGGCCGCCGACCTGGATGCCTGCCATCCGGGACCACTCGTAGCGTCCGGTGCGGACCCTGGCGGCGAGGTCGCCGTCGAAGTCGTCCTGGAGGGTGATGCCGGCCGCGGTGGCCGCGTCCTTGGCGGAGTCGGAGGAGTCCGCGACGAGGTTCCCCCACTCACCGTTGGCCCCGACGAGGGCGATCCGGATGCGGCCGCGGCCGATGTGCGCGAGCTGGCCCTCGGCGCTGCCGCCGTGGGTGTCGGCAAAGGCGCGGATCTGCTTGGCGAGCTTGGCCGTGCGCCGGCCGGCCCGCTTGTCGGCCGCCGTGCCGGCTGCCGTCTCCACCTGCTCTTCCGCCTGCTGGGTGTCTGCCATACCCAGCATGCTACCCGCGAGTATGGCCAATGGTGAGGGTGATCCCCCACACCTCTCAGCGAAGGAAGGGGTCCACGGCGACGGCGACGAACAGCAGCGACACATAGGTGATGGACCAGTGGAACAGCCGCATCTCCTTGAGCTTGGCGCCCGTGACGCCGGCCTTCGCGCGGGCCTGGAGACCGTGCGCCTCCTTGAGCCAGAAGGCTCCGCAGACGAGCGCGACCGCGGTGTAGAACCAGCCGGTGTAGCCCAGCGGCTGCAGCAGCAGCGAGACCGCCACCATCACCCAGCTGTAGGCGACGATCTGCCGGGCGACCACCTTGTTGCCCGCGACGGCCGGCAGCATCGGCACACCGACCCGCTCGTAGTCGTCCTTGACCTTCATCGACAGCGGCCAGTAATGCGGCGGCGTCCAGAAGAAGATGACCAGGAAGAGAATGAACGAGGCCCAGGAGACGGAGTTCGTCACCGACGACCAGCCGATGAAGACCGGCATGCAGCCCGCGATACCGCCCCACACGATGTTCTGCGAAGTGCGCCGCTTGAGAATCATCGTGTAAACGACGACATAGAAAAGCAGCGCACCGAGCGACAGCATCGCCGACAGCGGGTTGACGAGGTACCAGAACCAGGCGGTGGAGCCGACCGCGAGGGCGGTCGCGAAGACCAGGCATTCACGGGGGCTCACGATGCCGGTGATCAGCGGACGCTGGGACGTGCGGTCCATCAGCGCGTCGATGTCGCGGTCGAGGTACATGTTGAAGGCCGCGGCGCCGCCAGCGGAGAGGTAGCCGCCGATGCAGGTCGCCAGGACCAGCCACAGATCGGGCACTCCCTTGGCCGCCAGGAACATCACCGGCACGGTGGTCATCAGCAGCAGCTCGATGACCCGTGGCTTCGTCAGCGCCACGAACCCTTTGACGCGGGCCCCGAACGGCCGCTCACCGGGATTCCTGGGGACCTGAGCAAGCTCCCCCACAGCCTTGACGGCGTGGGCGGTGCCCCCACCCGCAGGACGGGATTCGACGGCCGTCACGCACACCCCTGGAAGTAACGTCAGCGGCCTCTGCCGCAGAGGAGAAAAGGCATGCAAGCCCATCCGGCGGTGAAGACGCGGTGTAGGGCTTGCGCGTACCACGCCACTTTAGACGTTGGCCATACGGCGATCTTCGCGGGGGTGGGGTCGTGTTGGCGCCGGGCAGCGGTGCGGCGGCCACACCTTCACCCGGGTGTCCGCCCGGCGTTCAGGAGGCGAACCGGACCGCCGCCCGGCAGTCTGGTCGTAGGGCCCGCACATCTGGGACCGGAATGCCAGAAGTCCTGATGTGGTTGCCCGGAGCGACGGGCCGCCGCGACAGCACCGCACCGACTGAGCGCCGAAAACACCGACTGAGCGTCGAAAAGACGCACGCACTGGCGGGGGTAGGCTCGACACCGCCTGGCGGACATACCGTCCGCGGCATTCGACATGTGGAGAGGAGCCCTGACTCAGGGTGAGCACCAAGCCGACCACCACAGATCTCGAGTGGACCGAACTGGATCAGCGGGCAGTGGACACCGTCCGTGTCCTGGCCATGGATTCCGTGCAGAAGGTCGGTAACGGCCATCCGGGTACGGCCATGAGCCTGGCACCGGCCGCCTACCTTCTCTTCCAGAAGCTGATGCGGCACGACCCGGCGGACGCGAACTGGACCGGCCGCGACCGGTTCGTCCTCTCCGCGGGCCACTCCAGCCTGACCCTCTACATCCAGCTCTACCTCGCCGGTTACGGCCTGGAGCTGGGCGACCTGGAGGCGTTCCGCACCTGGGGCTCGAAGACCCCGGGCCACCCCGAGTACGGCCACACCACCGGCGTGGAGACCACCACCGGCCCGCTGGGCCAGGGTGTCGCCAACGCGGTCGGCATGGCGATGGCGTCGCGCTACGAGCGCGGCCTGTTCGACCCCGATGCGGCTCAGGGCACCTCGCCCTTCGACCACACCATCTACTGCATCGCCGGTGACGGCTGCCTCCAGGAGGGCATCTCCGCCGAGGCGTCCTCCCTGGCGGGCCACCAGAAGCTCGGCAACCTCATCCTGCTGTGGGACGACAACCACATCTCCATCGAGGGTGACACCGAGACCGCGGTCTCCGAGGACACCCTCAAGCGCTACGAGGCCTACGGCTGGCACGTCCAGCGTGTCGCGCAGCTCCCCAGCGGCGACCTGGACCCGGCCGGTCTGGCCAGGGCCATCGAGGCCGCCAAGGCCGAGACCGAGCGCCCGTCGTTCATCGCGATGCGCTCGATCATCGCCTGGCCCGCCCCGAACGCCCAGAACACCGAGGCCGCGCACGGCTCGGCGCTGGGTGACGAGGAGGTCGCGGCCACCAAGCGCGTCCTGGGCTTCGACCCGGAGAAGTCCTTCGACGTCGCCGACGAGGTGCTCGCGCACAGCCGCGCCGCCCTCGACCGCGGCCGCGACGCCAAGAAGGAGTGGGAGAAGTCCTTCGCCGACTGGCGCGCCGCCAACCCGGAGCGTGCCGCGGAGTTCGACCGGATCGCGGCGGGCGAGCTGCCCGCGGGCTGGGAGGAACACCTCCCGTCGTTCGAGACCGGCAAGTCCGTGGCCACCCGCGCCGCGTCCGGCAAGGTGCTGCACGCGCTCGGCGGGGTCATCCCCGAGCTGTGGGGCGGCTCCGCCGACCTGGCGGGCTCGAACAACACCACGATCGACAAGACCTCGTCGTTCCTGCCCGAGGGCAACCCGCTGCCGGGCGCCAACCCCTACGGCCGCACGATCCACTTCGGCATCCGTGAGCACTCCATGGCCGCGGAGATGAACGGCATCGCGCTGCACGGCAACACCCGCATCTACGGCGGCACCTTCCTGGTGTTCTCCGACTACATGCGCAACGCCGTCCGGCTGTCCGCGCTGATGCACCTGCCGGTGACGTACGTGTGGACGCACGACTCCATCGGTCTGGGCGAGGACGGCCCGACCCACCAGCCCATCGAGCACCTCGCCTCGCTGCGCGCCATTCCGGGCCTCAACATCGTGCGCCCGGCCGATGCCAACGAGACCGCGATCGCCTGGCGCGAGATCCTCCGGCGCTACACGAAGGAGTACGGCGTGGGGGCCCCGCACGGCCTCGCGCTGACCCGTCAGGGCGTGCCGACGTACCCCGCCAACGAGGACACCGCCAAGGGTGGTTACGTCCTCTTCGACGCCACCGGCCCCGAGGGGCAGGCCGCCGAGCCGCAGGTCGTGCTGATCGGTACCGGTTCCGAGGTGCAGCTCGCCGTCGGAGCGCGCGAGCAGCTGCAGGCCGAGGGCATTCCCACCCGCGTGGTGTCGATGCCGTCGGTCGAGTGGTTCGACCAGCAGGACCAGGCCTACCGCGACAGTGTGCTGCCCCCGTCCGTCCGGGCCCGGGTCGCCGTCGAAGCCGGCATCGGTCTGACCTGGCACCGTTTCGTCGGTGACGCCGGGCGCATCGTCTCCCTGGAGCACTTCGGTGCCTCGGCCGACGGCAAGGTCCTCTTCCGCGAGTTCGGCTTCACCGCCGACGCGGTCGCGGCCGCCGCCCGGGAATCCCTCGAAGCCGCCGCGCGCTGACGCCCGTCCACGACAAGTAGGAGATGCAGAACCCATGACAGACGCACTCAAGCGCCTCTCCGACGAAGGCGTCGCGATCTGGCTGGACGACCTGTCGCGCCAGCGCATCACGTCCGGCAACCTCGCCGAGCTGATCGACCAGCAGCATGTCGTCGGCGTCACGACCAACCCGTCGATTTTCCAGAAGGCCATCTCGGACGGCCACGGCTACGACCAGCAGGTCGCCGACCTCGCCGCCCGTAAGGTCACCGTCGAGGAAGCCATCCGCATGATCACGACGGCGGACGTCCGGGACGCCGCCGACATCCTGCGGCCGGTCTTCGACGCCACCGGCGGCCAGGACGGCCGGGTCTCCATCGAGGTCGACCCGCGCCTGGCACACCGCACCACCCCGACCATCGCCGAGGCCAAGCAGCTGGCGTGGCTGGTGGACCGCCCGAACACGCTGATCAAGATCCCGGCCACCAAGGCGGGTCTGCCGGCGATCACCGAGGTCATCGGCCTGGGCATCAGCGTCAACGTCACGCTGATCTTCTCGCTGGAGCGCTACCGCGAGGTCATGGACGCCTACCTGGCGGGCCTGGAGAAGGCCAAGGCCGCGGGCCTGGACCTGTCCCTGATCCGTTCGGTGGCCTCGTTCTTCGTGTCCCGTGTGGACTCCGAGATCGACAAGCGCCTGGAGAAGACCGGCACCGACGAGGCCAAGGCCCTCAAGGGCAAGGCCGCGCTGGCGAACGCCCGGCTCGCCTACGAGGCGTACGAGGAGGTCTTCTCCTCGGAGCGCTGGGCCGCCCTCGACAAGGTCGGCGCCAACAAGCAGCGTCCGCTGTGGGCCTCGACCGGCGTCAAGGACCCCGCGTACAAGGACACCCTGTACGTGGACGAGCTGGTCGCCCCGGGCACGGTCAACACCATGCCGGAGGCCACTCTGGAGTCCACCGCCGACCACGGTGACATCACCGGTGACACCGTGCGCGGCGGGTACGCGCAGGCCAGGGCCGACCTGGACGCGATCGCCAAGCTCGGGATCTCGTACGACGAGGTCGTGCAGCTCCTGGAGGACGAGGGCGTGGAGAAGTTCGAGGCGTCCTGGAACGACCTGCTCAAGTCCACGGAGGCGGAGCTCAAGCGCCTCGCTCCCTCGGAGGGCTGATCTCCCTTGACTGACTCACACGGAGCCAACCCGCTCCGTGACGCCCTGGACCGACGGCTCCCGCGTATCGCGGGGCCGTCGGGCCTGGTCATCTTTGGCGTCACGGGCGATTTGTCCCGTAAAAAGCTGATGCCCGCGGTCTACGACCTCGCCAACCGGGGGCTGCTCCCACCGGGCTTCTCACTCGTCGGGTTCGCCCGCCGCGAGTGGGAGCACGAGGACTTCGCGCAGGAGGTGTACGCGGCGGTCAAGGAGCACTCCCGTACGCCGTTCCGCGAGGAGGTCTGGCAGCAACTGGTCCAGGGCTGCCGCTTCGTCCAGGGCAACTTCGACGACGACGAGGCCTTCGAGACGCTCAAGGAGACGATAAACGAGCTCGACAAGGCGCAGGGGACCGGCGGCAACTTCGCCTTCTACCTGTCCGTGCCGCCGAAGTTCTTCCCCAAGGTCGTCCAGCAGCTGAAGAAGCACGGGCTGGCCGAGCAGAAGGAGGACTCCTGGCGCCGCGCGGTCATCGAGAAGCCCTTCGGGCACAACCTGGAGAGCGCGCAGGAGCTCAACCGGATCGTCCACGAGGTCTTCCCGCCGCACGAGGTCTTCCGGATCGATCACTACCTGGGCAAGGAGACGGTCCAGAACATCCTGGCGCTGCGGTTCGCCAACACGATGTTCGAGCCGCTGTGGAACCGCAGCTATGTCGACCATGTCCAGATCACGATGGCCGAGGACATCGGCATCGGCGGCCGGGCCGGCTACTACGACGGCATCGGCGCCGCCCGTGACGTCATCCAGAACCACCTCCTCCAGCTGCTCGCACTGACCGCGATGGAGGAGCCCGCCTCCTTCGAGGCGGACGCGCTGGTCGCGGAGAAGACCAAGGTGCTGGGCGCGGTCCGGCTGCCCAAGGACCTCGGCAAGGAGACCGTCCGCGCGCAGTACGCGGCGGGCTGGCAGGGCGGCGCAAAGGCCGTCGGCTACCTCCAGGAAGACGGCATCGACCCCAAGTCGAAGACCGACACCTATGCCGCGATCAAGCTGTCGATCGACAACCGCCGCTGGGCGGGTGTCCCCTTCTACCTGCGGACCGGCAAGCGCCTGGGCCGCCGGGTCACCGAGATCGCGGTGGTCTTCCAGCGCGCTCCGCACTCCCCCTTCGACCACACCGCCACCGAGGAGCTGGGGCAGAACGCCCTGGTCATCCGGGTGCAGCCGGACGAGGGCGTGACCGTGAGGTTCGGCTCCAAGGTGCCGGGCACCTCGATGGAGGTGCGGGATGTGTCGATGGACTTCGCCTACGGCGAGTCCTTCACGGAGTCCAGCCCCGAGGCCTACGAACGGCTGCTCCTCGATGTGCTGCTCGGCGACGCCAACCTCTTCCCGCGTGTGGAGGAGGTGGAGCAGTCCTGGCGGATCCTCGACCCGATCGAGGAGTACTGGGACAAGCACGGCAAGCCCGCGCAGTACCCGGCGGGCACCTGGGGCCCCACCGAGGCGGACGAAATGCTCGCACGAGACGGACGGAGCTGGCGTCGCCCATGAAGATCGATCTGACGGAAACCACGTCCAGCAAGATCAACAAGGCGTTGGTCCAGGGCCGTCGCGCCGTCGGCACCCCTGCCATCGGCATGGTGCTCACCCTCGTCATCGTCACCGATGAGGAGAACGCCTATGACGCGCTGAAGGCGGCCAACGACGCGTCCCGTGAGCACCCCTCGCGCACCCTCGTGGTCATCAAGCGGGTCAGCCGCTCGCCGCGCGACCGCGCCAAGGCCCGCCTCGATGCCGAGGTACGGGTCGGCACGGACGCCGGAACCGGCGAGACGGTCATATTGCGGCTGTACGGCGATGTCATCGACCACGCCCAGTCCGTGGTGCTGCCGCTGCTACTGCCGGACGCCCCGGTCGTGGTCTGGTGGGCGGTGAACGCCCCGGCGGCCCCCGCCCAGGATCCGCTCGGCGCGCTCGCGCAGCGCCGGGTCACCGATGCCTACGCCGCCGAGCAGCCCATCCATGAGCTGTCCACCCGCGCGGAGACGTACACGCCGGGCGACACGGATCTCTCCTGGACCCGGATCACGCCGTGGCGCTCGATGCTGGCGGCGGCGCTCGACCAGGCTCCGTGCACGGTCACCTCCGCCGAGGTGACGGGCGAGGAGTTCAACCCCAGCTGCGAGCTGCTCGCCATGTGGCTGGCCGACAGGCTGAACGTCCCGGTCACCCGCAGGGTGTCCAGCGGCCCCGGTCTGACGGCCGTGCGGATGGAGTCCAGCAGCAGCGGTGCGATCGTGCTGGACCGCCCGGACGGTTCGCTGGCCACGCTCTCGATGCACGGCCAGCCCGACCGTGCGGTGGCGCTCAAGCGGCGGGACACCTCCGAGCTGCTCGCCGAGGAGCTGCGCCGGCTCGACCCGGACGAGATCTACGCCAGTGCGCTGAAGTACGGCGTGGACCGGCTCGATGACGGCAACGGCGAGCAGCCGGCCGCCGAGGAGAATGCGGCGGCCGAGAGCGCACCTGCCAAGCCCGCGGCGAAGAAGGCCGCGAAGAAGGCGGCCGCCAAGTGAGTGCTCCGCAGGTGGTCGTCCACCGCGACAAGGAGCTGATGGCCAAGGCCGCGGCGGCCCGGCTGATCACGAAGATCGTGGACGCCCAGGCCGCCCGTGGCTCGGCCTCCGTGGTCCTGACCGGCGGGCGCAACGGCAATGGGCTGCTCGCGGCCCTTGCCGAGGCGCCCGCCCGGGACGCGGTGGACTGGTCCCGGCTCGATCTGTGGTGGGGCGACGAGCGGTTCGCACCGGACGGCGATCCGGAGCGCAACCACACCCAGGCCCGGGAGGTGCTGCTGGACAGCGTTCCGCTGAACCCGGCCCGGGTACACCCCATGCCCCCGTCGGACGGCCCGTACGGCAATGACGCCGACGCCGCCGCCGAGGCGTACGCGGCCGAACTCGCCGCCGCCGCGGGCCCCGAGGACCACGGCCCGGTGCCGTCCTTCGACGTCCTGCTGCTGGGCGTCGGCCCGGACACCCATGTCGCCTCGCTCTTTCCGGAGCTGCCCGCCGTCTACGAGGAGGAGCGGACGGTGGTCGGGGTGCACGGCGCGCCGAAGCCGCCGCCCACCCGGGTCTCGCTGACCCTGCCCGCGATTCGTGCGGCGCGGGAGGTCTGGCTGCTGGCGGCCGGCGAGGACAAGGCCAATGCCGCGGCCATCGCCCTCTCCGGCGCCGGTGAGGTCCAGGCCCCTGCGGCCGGCGCACGGGGCCGCAGCCGGACCCTGTGGCTGCTGGACGAGGCGGCGGCATCCCAGCTGCCGCGCGGCCTCTACCCGCCGGCTTCGGCCTGAGCCCCCACCGGCTCCGGACCGAGCACGTCACCAGCGCACGGCCGTAGGCCCCGCGCCCTTCCTTGAGGGGATGCCGTTGGTTAATCCGGGGTCCGGGTTGTTTCGCCCCGCCGAGCTTGTTGCTCGGCGGGGCGAAGTGCTGCCAGGTGGGAGGTTCGGGTG
>NZ_JBEZHQ010000025.1:90529-141372 GCF_040650675.1 Streptomyces sp. NPDC048637 | reverse complement strand
GCCGTGTGCGTTCTGGAAGAAGAACGGCAGCGAACCCGCCACCACGATCGACAACAAGGTCAAGGTACTCACCCTGCAGAACGAGTGGAGCCACGGCCTCAGGCTCGGCCTCGGGCTCGGCCTCAGGCTCGGCCACGGCCACGGCCACGGGCTCGGGCTCGGGCTCGGGCTCGGGCTCGGCCACGGCCTCGGCCACGGCCTCGGGCTAGATCAACCCCTGGTCCAGCATCGCGTCCGCCACCCGCTCGAAGCCGGCGATGTTGGCGCCCGCGACATAGTCGCCGGGCAGCCCGAACCGCTCCGCGGTCTCGTAGCAGCGGTGGTGGATCCCGCGCATGATCGCCGCGAGCTCGCCCTCCGTGCGCTCGAAGGCCCATGCCTCGCGCGCGGAGTTCTGCCGCATCTCCAGCGCGCTGGTCGCCACCCCGCCCGCATTGGCGGCCTTACCGGGGCCGAAGGCCACACCGGCCGACTTGAGGAGCGTCACCGCCTCCGGCGTGGTCGGCATGTTGGCGCCCTCGGAGACCGCCTTGACGCCGTTGCGGACCAGGATCCGGGCGGCGTCCACGTCCAGCTCGTTCTGGGTCGCCGACGGCAGCGCCACATCGCACGCGACATCCCACACCCGTCCACCGGGCACGTACGTGGCCGACACCCCGCGCCGCACGGCGTACTCGCTGATCCGGCCGCGCTCGACCTCCTTGATCTGCCGCAGCAGATCCAGATCGATGCCCTTCTCGTCGACGACATAGCCGCCGGAGTCCGAGCAGGTCAGCACGTTGGCGCCGAGCGCCTGCGCCTTCTCGATGGTGTAGATCGCGACATTGCCGGACCCGGAGACCACCACCTGCTGCCCGTCCAGCTCCTCGCCGCGCTGCTTGAGCATTTCCTCGGTGAAGAGCACATTGCCGTAACCGGTGGCCTCCGTACGGGCCTTGGAGCCGCCCCAGGACAGCCCCTTGCCGGTGAGCACACCGGCCTCCCAGCGGTTGGTGATCCGCCGGTACTGGCCGAAGAGAAAGCCGATCTCCCGGCCGCCGACGCCGATATCGCCGGCCGGTACGTCCGTGTGCTCACCGAGATGACGATGCAGCTCCGTCATGAACGACTGGCAGAACCGCATGACTTCGGCGTCCGACTTACCGTGCGGATCGAAATCGCTGCCGCCCTTGCCGCCGCCGATACTCAGCCCGGTAAGGGAATTCTTGAAGATTTGTTCGAAGCCGAGGAACTTGACGATCCCCAGATTCACGGACGAGTGGAAACGCAAACCGCCCTTGTACGGACCGAGCGCGCTGTTGAATTCCACCCGGAAACCGCGGTTGACGTGAATCGCCCCGGAATCGTCCTGCCAGGGGACCCGGAACATGATCTGCCGTTCCGGCTCGCAGATCCGCTCCAGGACCTTCGCCTCGGCGAACTCCGGGCGGGCTGCCAGCACGGGCGCCAGCGTCTCCAGCACCTCAAGCGCCGCCTGGTGGAACTCGGGTTCCCCAGGATTCCGCCGGACCAGCTCGGCGTACAGGGCTGCCGCCGGCCCGGCCGTATGAATACCGGGCTTGACCTCAGATTGAACAGTCGACATTGACTTCCGTTCCCTTCGTGGCCGCGGAAAGGCCGCCTGCGGTCCGGGACCCTGACGAGCCCTCACAAGGCCTACCACTCCTTGCGAGTCCTTATCGTCACCACTTCTCGCCCGGCGGCCGCCGCGTTCCTTCGCTTTCCGACCCTATTTGGCGACACCCCGCCGATCGACTGTGGGATATACGACACGTCGTTCCCGTACGCAATCGCCCGACTCCTCCGGGACACCCCTCCCCCGCCCCATGCCCGCAGGTCAACGCACCGGCACCACCTATCGGGCACCCGCCCTCCACACCGCACGCTGTGCGGCACCTCACAGTTGACCAGCGGTCTTTCCGCACCTCAGGCGTCTCACTCGCCCCGGAAGCGAGGAACGCGGATCGTCATTTCCGTCCCGATGGAGAAGGCGGGCACCGGGAAATGGCAGACATCGGGAGCAATTCGCAATCTGTAAGTCCCATCGATCGCGATCACCTTCCCCCTTCCGCCGTGGCCGACACGGCGACTGTGGGAAGCGCCTCCGCTTCGCCGCGGGAGCCGTCGGTGTCCCGTTCCTGTTCGGCCTTGACCATCTTCTCCATCGGGTCCGCGCAGCTTCCCCCCGCGACGACCATCGCCAGCAGGATGGCCACCAGCATCAGCACGGTCCCCAGCCAGACCATCGTGTGCACCGGGATCGTGTACGCGCCGATCACCTTGGCCACGCACTCGACCAGCAGCGCGGTCCCCCATATCAGCGAGAACCTCCGCTCGGCCCTGCGGAACGGTGCGGACCCCGCCATCAAACGGTCCCAGGCGGCGATACCCGCCGCGCTCCCCTTCGTGACGAACGGCTTGAGCCCGGCGGTCATCAGGGGCTTCCCCAGAAACACGGAGACGAGCACCGCCATCCCGATGACGCTGCTCACCGCACCGTCCTTGGCGAGCATCAGCCGCGGATCACCGGTCACCGCGCTGGTGGCCAGGCCCACGGCATTGACGACGAGGATCAGCAGCGCGAGGGCGTTGACTCCGGTGCGCCGCAGCAGGCTCCAGACCGTACGCAGCGCCGGCACCACACTGCTCCAGCCCAGCGCGGCGACATCGCTCAGCCCGAAGCCGGCGCTGAGGAGGTAGTACGAGGCCAGCGGAATGCCCGCGTCCACGACCAGCGGCGTCAGGCTCTGCACCAGGGGGTGGGGGCCCGCCCCGTCGACGGCTTCGGGCCCCCCGTCCCGGCTCTGATGCCGCTTCCGGCGCTGACTCTCGCTCTCGCTGCTGCTCTCACTGCTGCTCTCGCGCTCGCCCTGGATCTGGTTCATGGCGGCCCCCCGGATTGCTCTGTGCACGGCGTCTTCCTTCGACACCTGCAGCCTCGGGCACGGCAGCGCGCTGCAACAGTTTCGACTGTCCTCGCTTCCCCGTGACATTTGTCAGTTGCGGGCCACGCGCAGCGCATCGCCCAGCGCTTCGGCCAGCCGCCGCGAGAGGAAGCGGAACTCGCGGTCCGGCACCTTCGGATCGGCGTGCATCGCCCGTGCGTACCGCAGCAGTTCCTCGCCGATACCGAGCTGCATCTCCTCGATGCTGTCGGCGAGATCGGACACCGGGCCGCCGTCACCATCCGTGATGAGGAAGCAGGGCCGGTCGTCCGGAGTACTCCAGGGCAGCAACCGCATCCGTGGCGCGTCCGGTTCGGACGGCTTGGCCGGTTCGGAGGATGCGGAAAGTTCGGATCGTGGCGGTTCGTTCATCATGGGGACAAGCTTCGCCGTGCGCATCTAGCCTGGCCACAGAACGGCGCCTACTGTGCGCTACCACGCGGCAACTGTGCGAGGTGTGCGATGCCCCACAACAACGAACCCCCTGTCAGCCTCAAGATCTTCGGGAAACAGTCCCGGTTCCTGCGCGAGCAACGGGGCATGACGCGCCGTGAACTGGCCGCGCTCATCCCCTACTCCGAGTCCCAGATCGCGATGGTCGAGCGAGGCGAACGGCCACCGAAGCCCGGATACGTCGACGCGGTGGACGCGGCGCTCGGCGCGCGCGGCGTGCTGCGCGTACTGATCCCGGATGTCGCGGAGAAGCATCACCCGGCATGGGCCGAGGAGTATGTGAAGTTGCAGGCGGAGGCGTTGGCGCTGCATTCCTACTGCACGCACTTTCTCCATGGGTTGTTACAGACGGAGGAGTATGCGGACGCGGTGTTCGGGTCCGTGCGGCCGAGCATGGAGGCCGACGAGATCGAGCGATCCGTGCAGGCCCGTCTGGCGACGCAGGTCCTGCTGACCCGCAAGCCCGCCTGTCGGATGACGTTCGTCCTGGAGGAGCCCGTACTCCGACGGAAAATGGGCGGACAGGCCGTGTGGGAAGGCCAGTTGAGGAACCTGCTCAAGCTCTCCGAGCTGCACAATCTCCAGCTCCAGGTCATGCCGCTCACCCGCGAGACCCATGCGGGCATGGATGGCCCAATGACGCTGCTGGAGACGCCGGAGCACCACACGATCGGATACGTAGAGGGTCACCGGGGCAGCTACTTCCTCACCGAGGCTGATGACGTCAGCGTGATGAGCCACGTGTACGGCACACTGCGATCACAGGCCCTCGACGCCGAGGCGTCGCGAGCCCTCATTCAGCGTCTGCTGACAGGAGAGGCATGAACACCGAACTGGCTTGGTTCAAGAGCAGCTACAGCGGCGGAACGGGCGAAGCCTGCGTCGAAGTAGCCGTCGCCTGGCGGAAGTCCAGCTACAGCGGTGGTGAAGGCGAAGCCTGCATCGAGATAGCCGCTTGCCCCCACACCGTCCACATCCGCGACTCCAAGGACACCTCGCTGCCCTCCCTCGCGGTCTCCCCCACCACCTGGGCTTCCTTCCTCGCATTCGCCCAGGTCGCGCCGGAAGCCGGCTGACCGGATACCGGTGGGGCGGCACCAGGTTCCGCCCCACCGTCCGCCGGTGATCCGGCCGACCAACCAAAGAACCCGGGCAGAGAACCCCCACCCACCTACCGCCGCCCCAACTCCCCAACTCATCACCCCATCGGGTGACTTGGGCGCGAAGGCGTCCGGAATGCGGTTACGCTCACCGCAGTTCCACTGCGACAGCGGCACCACAACCGCTGCAACCGCTACAACCTCAACGCACAGAACGGCCCCCGGCGGGACGGCAATCCCGGTCCGAGGGCCTGATCACAAGGAAGCGAAACCCTTCCCGATGACTTCAGCGCATTCTAACGCGCCCTCCACCGCGCCCTCGCGCGTTTCCGGCGGCGTCATTCACATCCGTACGCGCCAGACCTCCCACTTCACCGTCCTCGCCAACCGCCTTGCGCAGCGCGCCGGCAGCGCGGTCACGGTCGGCGTCGCGGCGTACATCCTGTCCCTCCCCGATGGCGCTCCGGTCACCATCGACGCGCTCTGCACGCACTTCGCCGAGGGCAAGACCGCCATCGCCGGGGCATTACGCGAGCTGGAGGACGAAGGCTGGCTGGAGCGCCGCGTCGAGCGCGGGCCGCAGGGCCGGATCGTCACCCGCACGTTCGCGTACGACCTGCCGGGAGCGGCAGCGGAACCCGCTGGCGGCTCCGCCCCGGAACCCGGGTCCACCGGCGAGCCGGAGCCCACCGTGCCCTCGCAGCCGACGCCGGAACCCGTCCCCGAAGCCGTCGACCTGCTCACCCGGCTCCCCCACCGCGACCGCCGTCTACTCCTCTCCGAGCGCGAGATCACCGCACTGGCCCCGGCCGTCACGGACTGGCTCAACCGTGGCGTGGCCCCTCAGGAGGTCACCACAGCCCTGACCAGTGGCCTCCCCGCCCGCATCAACCGCCGCCCGGCGCGCCTGCTCGCCCATCGGCTGACCGCCCTGCGCCCACCGGCCCGTACGAGCCCGCCCCCACAGCCTGACCGCCCACCCGTCGTCCCCCTCCAGAACTGCGACGACTGCGATCGCGCCTTCCGCGCCGACCGCCCGGGCCGATGCCGCGGCTGCCATGCCTCGTCCGAAGCGCGACCTGCCGCCTGAACGGGCCATACACCGACCATCGTCCGACCACGTCACCACTCAAGGCCGTAGCCTGAAAGGACACAGATGAGTTCCGCACTCGCCGAGAAGGGGTCGCCCATGACGTCTTCACCGCCCCATGACGAGCCGCACTCCACCAGCGCCCGCAAGGACACCCATCCGCTGCGCACCATTCGCGAAATCCGGGAGTCGTTGCCCGAAGACCAACTGCATCACTTCAACGCCGAACTCTCCGAGACCGACATCGACGAACTCCCCGCGATGCTCACCCGCTGGGCCAAGCTGGGGAACGACGGGTTCTTGGACTTCCTGCTCACGACGCCATTCGAGGGACTGGAATTCGGCGAGCGGTCCTACGACGAGCAGGATGACAGCAAGTGATCTATCTCCTCGACACCAATGTCATCTCCGAGATCTCCGTCAGGCCCAAGCCGTCACCGGATGTCGTGGCCTGGGCGAAGTCCCTCCCGGCCAGCAATATGTGCATCAGCGTCATCACCATCGCCGAGATCGAGGCAGGTGTCGCGGCGGCGCAGGTCCCCAGCCGTCGCGCACACTACGCCCAAGCCTTGGAGGAGATGCGCCGGGAGTATCAAGATCGTATCGCCGTGATCGATGAGCCGGCGGCAATCGCGTACGTCAAGCTGCACCGCCAGCTCAAAGCCGCCGGGACGAACATCGACCCGGCAGACGCACTGATCGCCGCAACAGCCCTGGCCAACGACTGGACCGTGGCCACCCGGAACGCCAAGCATTTCGAGCGCACCGGCGCCGCAGTGGTCAACCCCTGGGAACCCGCCGCGTAAGCCCCGGCCTCGGCTATGTCCCCAACCGCACCCGTCGCTCTGTAGTCGCGATCGTCGCGACTACAGAGGTGCAGTGTCTGCCGCCTGAACCCGCTAGCGGACCACAAGCCGACTGTGTGCGGGAGTGCACACGCAGAGCTACGCTGACACGAGCCAGCAGGAGAGGGGAGGGCACACCATGACGGCGCAGATGGAGAGCCCAGTGACGACCGAAGAGATGCGGCGTTTTGAGGAATTCGACGCGGCGTTCCCGGATTACCACGCCGAAATGATCGATGGAGAGGTTTACCTCAGCACCGTGGTTACCAGCGCTCACGGGAACATGGTTCTCACCATTGCTTCCCAGCTCCTGGCCAAGTGGTTCGTCATGACCGAAGTCGACACGGTCTACGACGGGTGGCACGGCAGGACGCTGCTGCGGCCTGATTTCTCTGTCGCGGACTCTTCCTACCGAGGCACACAGCTCAAGCAGTTCCCCGCCGACGAAGTCATCCTCGTCGGCGAGGTCGTCTCCGAATCCAACCCCGAGAACGACACCGACAAGAAGGTCAAGAAGTACGCCCAGGCCGGAATCCCGTACTACCTGATCGTGAATCCCATCGAGGGCAAGTGCCTGCTCTACTCGCTGCCGAGCGGTGAGCGCTACAAGGCGTCGCTGGAGGCCGCATTCGGTGAGCCGGTGCCGATCGGAGCCCCGATCGACGCCGCGCTGGACACCACGGCGCTCTACACCTACTGACCGGCCGCCTCTTACGCCCCCGCGCGTGCCCGTCGCTCCGTAGTGGCGATGGTCGCCGAGCCGACCACCCGGCTGCCGTCGTACAGCACGATCGCCTGGCCGGGCGCCACACCCCGTACCGGCTCCGTGAAGGAGACACGCAGCTCGCCGCCGTCCACCAGTTCCGCCGTGACCTCGGTCTCGCCGCCGTGGGCGCGGAGCTGGGCCGTGTACGTCGCGGGGCCGGCCGTCGGGGGGCGGCCGCACCAGCGGGGGCGGATCGCGGTCAGCGCCGTGACGTCGAGGGCGTCGACGGGGCCGACGGTGACGGTGTTGTCGACCGGGGAGATATCGAGGACATAGCGCGGCTTGCCGTCGGCGGCCGGGTGGCCGATGCGCAGGCCCTTGCGCTGGCCGATGGTGAAGCCGTACGCGCCCTCGTGCGTACCGAGGCGGTTGCCGGACTCGTCGACGATGTCGCCCGGGGCCGTGCCGAGCCGCTTGGCCAGGAAGCCCTGGGTGTCGCCGTCGGCGATGAAGCAGATGTCGTGGCTGTCCGGCTTCTTGGCGACGAACAGACCGCGGCGGGCGGCCTCTTCGCGGATCTCCGGCTTGGTGGTGAGGGTGTCGCCGAGCGGGAACATGGCGTGCGCGAGCTGGCGGTCGTCGAGAACGCCGAGGACGTACGACTGGTCCTTGGCCATGTCGGAGGCGCGGTGCAGCTCGCGGGTGCCGTCCTCGCGCAGCACGACCGTGGCGTAGTGGCCGGTGCAGACGGCGTCGAAGCCCAGCGCCAGGGCCTTGTCCAGGAGCGCGGCGAACTTGATCTTCTCGTTGCAGCGCAGGCAGGGGTTCGGGGTGCGCCCGGCCTCGTACTCCGCGATGAAGTCGTCGACGACGTCCTCACGGAAGCGTTCGGCGAGGTCCCAGACGTAGAAGGGGATGCCGATGACATCGGCGGCGCGGCGGGCGTCGTGGGAGTCCTCGATCGTGCAGCAGCCGCGGGCGCCGGTGCGGAACGACTTCGGGTTCTCGGAGAGCGCGAGATGCACGCCGGTCACGTCATGGCCGGCCTCGGCGGCACGGGCGGCGGCAACGGCGGAGTCGACGCCGCCGGACATGGCAGCGAGTACGCGGAGGCGGCGGGGGGCGTCATCAGTCATAGCCCGTCCAGAGTAGACGGAACCACCGGCAGGGCCGAAAGCGTTGTGCAGCGCATGGGGAAAAGGGACGGGGAGAAGGGCGGTGGCCAGGAGGCCGCGCCCGCAATCACACGGCGACGGGCATTGTGGATCGGGGGTGGTGGGGCGGTGGCCGCCGGGGCCGCGGCGTTCGCGGGGCGCGATGCGCTGGCGCACTGGTGGTGGCGGCTGCCGGGGAACGACAAGCCGCGGACGGCCGGCGCGGTGGACCACCGGGGCGCGCAGTGGGTGGCGGCGTCCCCGGGGAACTACCGGCGGGCGGACCGGCCGGCGGACTACGGGATCGACCGGGTGGTCATCCATGTCGTCCAGGGCAGCTATGCGACCGCGCTGGACGTCTTCCAGGACCCGGATCACGAGGCCGGGGCGCACTACGTCGTCCGCAAGGACGGGCATGTCGCACAGCTGATCCGCGAGCTGGACGTGGCGTTCCACGCGGGCAACCGCGGCTTCAACGAGCGGAGCATCGGGATCGAGCACGAGGGGTTCGTGGACCGGCCGGAGTCGTTCACGGATGCCATGTACGCGTCGTCGGCGCGGCTGACGGCAGGGATCTGCCGGCGGTACGGCTTCCCGGCCGACCGGGAGCACCTCGTGGGGCATGTGGAGGTGCCGGGGGCGGACCACACCGATCCGGGGCCGCACTGGGACTGGGACCGCTATCTGCAGCTCGTACGGGCCGAGCTGCGCAAGCCCGTACGGAAGCCGCCGGGGCCGCACTAGGAGCACCGGCACGAGCCCCCGGCCCGGCCCCCTCAGCTCAGGCCCGCGCTCCGGGCCCGCTCGACGACCGGGCCGATGGCCTCGGCCAGTGCCGCCACGTCCTCCGCGGTGGAGGTGTGTCCCAGGGAGAACCGCAGGGTGCCGCGGGCGAGGTCCGGGGACATGCCGGTGGCCAGCAGGACATGGCTGGGCTGGGCGACGCCGGCGGTGCAGGCGGAGCCCGTGGAGCAGGCGATGCCCTGGGCGTCCAGGAGGAGCAGGAGGGAGTCGCCCTCGCAGCCGGGGAACGAGAAGTGGGCGTTGGCGGGGAGGCGGCCGGCGGGATCCGGGTCGCCGCCGAGGACCGCGTCGGGGGCCGCGGCGCGGACGGCCTTGACCAGGTCGTCGCGGAGCGCGCCGATATCGCGGGCGAAGTCCTCGCGGTGGGCGACGGCGTGGCGGCCCGCGGCGGCGAAGGCGGCGATGGCCGGGGTGTCGAGGGTGCCGGAGCGGACGTGCCGTTCCTGGCCGCCGCCGTGCAGCACCGGCACCGGGGCGTACTCGCGGCCCAGCAGCAGCGCGCCGATGCCGTACGGGCCGCCGATCTTGTGGCCGGAGACCGTCATCGCGGCGAGCCCGGAGTCGGCGAAGTCGACCTCCAGCTGGCCGACGGCCTGCACCGCGTCGGCGTGCAGCGGAATGTCGAACTCCGCGGCGGCCTTGGCCAGTTCACGCACCGGCTGGATGGTGCCGATCTCGTTGTTGGCCCACATGACCGTGGCGAGCGCGACATCGGCGGGGTTGCGGGCGATGGCCGCGCGCAGCCCCTCGGCGTGCACCCGGCCGTAGCTGTCGACCGGCAGCCACTCGACGTGGGCGCCTTCGTGCTCGGCGAGCCACTCCACGGCGTCGAGGACCGCGTGGTGTTCGACGGGGCTGGCGAGGACGCGGGTACGGGCCGGGTCGGCGGCCCGGCGCGCCCAGTACAGGCCCTTGACCGCGAGGTTGTCGGCCTCGGTGCCGCCCGCGGTGAAGACGATCTCGCTCGGGCGCGCGCCGAGCGAGACGGCGAGGGACTCGCGCGCCTCCTCGACGGTACGCCGGGCCCGCCGGCCGTCGGCGTGCAGCGAGGACGCATTGCCGGTGACGGTCAGCTGGGCGGTCATCGCCTGCACCGCCTCCGGGAGCATCGGGGTGGTAGCGGCGTGGTCGAGGTAAACCATGGTGTGCACGATTCTACGAGCTGGCGCGGTGGGCTCCGGGGGCGCATGTGCAGCGCGCGGGAGCGCCGTGGCCGGGCAGCGGGAAGGGGGGGGCCGCCGGCTGTCTCGCCGGGCGGCCCACGGGCCGTCTCCCCGGGCAGCCCACCGGCCGTCTCCCCGGGCAGCCCACGGGACGGCGGGCGGGGAGGGGCGGCACCGCCCGGCCAGGACCCTCGACGCCCGGTTCCTCGACGCCAGGCCCCTCGACACCCCAGTAAGGAGTCACTAGCCTGACGGTCATGACACAGTGGCTTCTGGACCGGACCTTCCGCAGTGCGTCGGGGGACGAGGTGCGGTGGGCCGTGCTCGGTGAAGGGCAGGCGGACGCGCCGGCGGTGGTCCTGCTGCACGGGACGCCCTTCTCGTCGTACGTCTGGCGGGGCGTCGCCCGCGCCCTCGCCGCACGTCACCGGGTGTTCGTCTGGGACATGCCGGGCTACGGCGCCTCGGAGCAGCGGGCCGGACAGGACGTCTCGCTCGGCGCCCAGGCCCGTGTCTTCACCGAGCTGCTCGCGCACTGGGGCCTGGCCACGGAAACGGCCCGGCCGGCCGTGGTCGCGCATGACTTCGGTGGCTGCGTCGCCCTGCGGGCCCATCTGCTGCACGGGGCGCGCTATACCCGGCTGGCACTCGTCGACCCGGTGGCGCTGGCCCCCTGGGGCTCGCCCACGTACCGGCTGCTGGGCGGGCACCCCGAGGTGTTCGGACAGCTGCCGCGGGGCCTCCACCGAGCGCTGGTGCGGGAGTACGTGTCCTCCGCGAGCCACCCCGGCCTGCACCCGGCCGTCCTCGACCGGCTGGTCGAGCCGTGGTGCACGGACGAGGGACAGCCGGCGTTCTACCGGCAGATCGCCCAGAACGACCAGCGCTTCACGGACGAGATCGAAGGACGCTACGGGGAGCTCACCCTGCCGGCACTGATCTGCTGGGGCACCCGGGACACCTGGATCCCCGCCACGAAGGGCCACGAGCTGGCCGCCCGCATCCCCGGCTCCCGTCTCCGGCTGATCGAGGACGCGGGCCATCTGGTCCAGGAGGATGCACCGGCGGAACTCGGGGCGGTGTTGGGGGAGTTCCTGGCGGGGGGGGGTAACTGAGGCCGGGGCCTCCCGCCCGTAGCGGTGTCACTTGGTGAGGTCACCGGCGGCCGCCCGGTCACCTGCTCCGGGGTGCCGTTCCCGGACGCCTGGACGGCGCAGCCGGTCCATCTCACGCCATTCCGGCCGCAGCCCGGCCAGGTTCGTGGTGAGGAAGTACGCCGCCCCGCCGAGCAGCAGCACCGGCACCAGTCCGAAGGAGGTCACCGCCGCGCCGGCGATCAGCCCGCCGAGCGGGATGCCGGCCCAGGCGAGCGCATTGCCCAGCGCATTGACCCGCCCCAGCATCCGGCGGGGCACCCGCTCGAAGGAGAGCGCCGCCAGGATCGGGTTGAGGAAGCCCGCGCCGAACCCCCCGGCGGCGAACACGAGGAACACCGCCCACAGCGGCGCGGGGGATGCCAGGACCAGGAACTTCGGCGCCCCGGCGAGCAGGAACCCGGCGAAGAACACCACCCGGCGCCGCATTCGGTGCCCCATGGCCGCGGCGACCAGGCTCCCGGCGACGGCGGCCGCTCCGCCCACGGCGCTGTTCAGGCCGATCACGGCCGGACCGTTGCCTGACTCTTCGGCCCACACAGGAAGGAGCACCGTGGTGAACGCCGCGTCCAGCAGGTTGGTGACCCCGACCATGACGATGAGGGTGAGGAGCAGCGGCTCACCGCGCAGGAATCCGCAGCCCGCGCCGAACCGCCGCCAGTAACCCGGCTCCAACTCGCCCGGGGGCAGCGGTACTTCCCCGGCCGCCCGCCCCATACCGCGCGGCAGTGTCAGGGCGATGATCACCGATCCCAGCGCGCAGCAGGCCGCGTTGACGGCGAGTCCCGTCAGCGGACCCAGCAGCGCCACCAGGGAGCCGCCGGCCGCGGGACCGAGGGTGGCCGCGAGCCGCTCGGTCACACCGGACAGGCCGGTGGCCCGCTCCAGCGGTACCCGGCCGCGCTCGGCCGCCTCCGGGACCATGACCTGCTTGGCCAGGTCACCGGGGCCGCGCGCCGCGCCGATCAGCGCGACCAGGGGCAGCAGCAGCGGCAGCGAAAGCAGGTCCAGGGCGTGCAGCAGCGGAACGGCACCGACGGCGGCCGCGCTGACCAGGTCGGTGGACCAGGAGATGACCCGCGGGCCGGACCGGTCCACCAGTGGACCGCTGAGCGCCTTGACCACGGCATAGGGGGCCATCTCACAGAAGGCCACCAGCCCGGTCCAGGTGGCACTGTGGGTGGTGACGAGCACGAACCAGGGCAGCGCGACGGCCGAGATCCGGGTGCCGGTCAGCGACACCGCGAGCGCCGCGAGTAACCCGCCCAGCGGCCGTAAGGCCCGTCTGCCGGATATGCCGTCGCCGCCCGGGACTTCCCCCGTCACGAGGTCTTCGCTCCTGTCGCTCCCTCAGGCCCCGAACGACCTGCGGGCGCGGAGGGCTCCCCCGGCTCGGGCAGAAAGTGCGTGATCACGGAGACCCGCTCGGCGCCCTCGGGAGCCTCGGCCGCCTTCTCCGGCGTGTCCCGCCGGTACCGGGAGACGACTTCCCGCAGTTCGTCCTGCAGCGCCGCCGCTTCCGCGGGCGTGAGCCGCAGCGGCCAGTCGCTCATGTCGAAGGTGTCCCGCCAGGCGCGGGGCATGGTCTGGAGCTCGTTGAGCGTGCGCTGGGTACGCAGGGTGTAAGTGGCCGCGACGGACTGCAGATAGGCCAGGGCGGCCTCGGGCTCCCGCTCGGCCAGGTCCGGGTCGTTGAACCAGGTGGACTGGTGCACCGGGCGCCACCAACGCTCCCGTGCGTTCCCGCACTCCGCGTCCTCCTCGACGAAGCCCGCCGCACCCAGCTGGCGCAGGTGGTAGCTGGCCGTGCCCGAATTGACGCCCAGCCGCTCGGCGAGCCGGGTGGCAGTCGACGGGCCGTGCTTCCGCAGCAGCCCGACCAACTGGAGGCGGAGCGGGTGCGCCAGGGCACGCAGCCCCTTCGCATCCAGGACGGCCGCGTTCGTCCCGGATTCCGCGGGTTCCGCACCGTGTGGCTTCTCATGAGGGTCGGTCATATCGCGAGCCTAAATCGCAAACAGTTCTTCGCAAAGACTTCTTTGCGAAGACTTCTTTGCGAAGAGTGTTTGCGGATCGCCGCTCGCCGGCGCCGCTCCATCACCCGCTCAACCAACCCTTCACCCAACCGCTCAACCACCCACCCTGCCAGTCCACTTGGGCGTGCCTCCGGCGTTCCTACGGAGCGATACGCCGCCCGAGTTCGCGGACCGCCGTGACCGCTTCGGCGGTGGCAGCCGACGATGTCGGCAGGGCCTGGGGCGAGGTGAGTGCCTCCAGGGACGTACGGAGGCGGCGGAGGTCGGCGTGTGGGGGGCGGGCCGTGTGGGTGAAGTCGGCCAGGATGTCGGCGAGTTCGGCCTCGATGGTGTCGAGGGTGTGGAGGCGGGCGGTCAGGCCGGGGGGACCCAGCCCGGGTTCCTCATCGGCGGTCTGGAGGCGCAGTTGGTCGGTCAGGGTGCGGACGGCCGCGGTCAGGTCGCGCAGCGCCGTGCCGGTGCGCGCGGTGTCCGCGGTGCGGGAGAGGCCCGGCCGGCGCGGACCGGCCGTCGGCGACGCCGACTTGTCCCGTAGCAGCACGCGCAGTTCGCGGGCCGCCGGAGCGCCGAATGCCTCCTGGACGAGGAGTGCCTCACGCCAGTGCGCCTGGGCGCCCCGCTTACGGCCCAGGGCGGTCTCCGCATGCCCCAGTGCGGTCAGCGCGTCGGCCCGCCACCGCTCGCCGCCCGGCACCAGCAGCCGCTTCGCCGCGTCCTCGGCGGCGGTCACCGCTTCGCCGGGCCGGATCAGCGCGACCATCGCCTCGGCCATCCGGCAGCGGGTGCGCCCCGCCCAGAGCCGCTGCCGGTCCTCCTTGAAGAGGGGCAGCGCCTGCAGGAGTTCGCGGAGCGCCTCGGCGGGCCGTCCGGCCGCCGACAGCGCCTCGGCCAGGGCGTACCGGCCGTGCGCGAGCAGCGGGGAGCCGCGGCCGACGCGGTGGTAGAGGGCTACGCCCCGCTCGGCGAACAGCACGGCTTCGTTGCTGTTGCCGGTCGCCGCCCAGAGCCGGGCCAGTGCGCCGAGTGCGGCAGCCTCGCCGAGTTCGTCGCGCTCGGTGCACTGCTGCCATGCCGTGACCAGATGCCGCTCCGCGGTGTCGTGCTGCCCCTGGTGGAGGGCGATGAGGCCACGCGCATACGGTGCGCGGAACCGCGTCAGGGGGTCGCCGCAGCGGCCGGCCAGCCGCTCCGCGCGCCGCGCCTCGGGTTCGGCCTCGGCGCACTTGCCCAGCGTGAGGTACGCCTCCGCGAGCGCGACCCGGGCCCGGCCTTCCGCCTGGGCGTCGCCGTCCCGGGCCGCCCGCGCCGCCACCGTCCGGGCGGCCGGCTCATAGGCGGCGGAGAGCGCTCCGGAATCCGCCGTCACCTGGGCGAGCAGCAGGAGATCGGCGGCCTGGCGGACGATCCCCGGCGTGCGGATCGCGGCCCGGCGGACGAGCGCGAGCAGTCCAGGGGTCTCCTCGGCCCAGAGGGACAGGGCCTGGGCCCGGTCCTTCGTGGTGGGCAGGGGACCGGCGGAGGGGACCCGGACGAGGTCATGCAGCATCCCGTCGCCCGGACACCGGAGGGCGTGCACCTGCCGGCCCAGGGCCAGATACCAGGTCAGCAGCCGGGTCAGGGCCTCGTCGCGCGTCGCCTCGGGCAGCTCCTGAACGGCGGACCGGCAGGCGAGGCGCCGCAGTTGGCCCGTATAGCGGTAGCGGCCGGTGGCCGCCTTGCGGAGCGCGCCGACGTCCAGCAGCTCGTCCAGCAGGGAGCGGGTCCGCTGTGCCCTGGCACCGAGAAGTGCGGCCGCGGCACCGGACGAGAAGGCGGCGGACGAGGCCTCGGCGGTATCCGTCACGGCGAGCAGGCGGAAGGCCCGCCGCGCCTGCGGGGAGAGCTGCCCGTCGAGCCACCGGAGCGCCGGGGGGCCGGGGTCGGTGAACAGCTCCTGTGCCTCGGCGGGGGTCAGTCCGGCCAGCTCGACGGCTTCGGCGGGCGGGGGAAGCGGCGGGCACTCCCGGCCGGTGAGCAGGACGGCGCCGCCCCGGCCGCCGGGCTTGCCCGTGCGGCCCGGGAGCAGGGGGGCCAGGGCCGCCGCGTCTGACGCGGCGGACACGGCGGACGCGTCTGACATGGCGGACGCGGCGGATTCGGGTGCGTCGGCGTCAGGTGCGTGGGCATCGGACACGTCGGCGTCAGGTGCGTGGGCGCCGGATAGGTCAGCGTCGGGTGCGTGCGCATCGGGTGCGTCGTCCAGCACGATGAGGACGCGGCGTTCGGCCAGCAGTGAGCGGTAGAGGGCCGCCCGGTCGTCGCGCCGCAGGGGGATGCGGTCGGCCGGCACGTCTAGTGCGCGCAGCAGCGCTTCGAGGGCGCCGGTCGCCGTCACCCGCTCCTCGGCCTCGGCGGCGCTGCCGCGCAGATCCAGGAACAGCTGTCCGTCCGGGAAGTGGTCCGCGACCTCGTGCGCGACCCGCAGCGCGAGGGCCGTCTTGCCGGCCCCGGCCGGCCCGTGGACAAAGCGGCAGGGCGGGGCGTCGCTCGTGCCGCCCGTCAGTCCGTCGGCCAGCCGGGAGAGCTGCCCGCTCCGCCCGACGAACGGCTCCGGCGCGGGCGGCAGGGCCACCGCATCGGCCCGGGGCCCGGCCGGGTCCGGCGCGGGCTCTTCGGCGAGGGTGCGGTAGATCCCGTCCATGAGGTCGCTGCGCCAGCGCTCCAGCCGGGTCCGCCAGACCGCGGCGAAGGACCCCGGCAGCCCGGCGAGCGATTCGCCGTCCCACAACGCCAGTGCCTCATTGCGCAGTCGGCGGGCCGCGGCCGGCTCCACGGCGCGGCGGGCCCGGTCGATCAGCTGCTCGGCCCGGTCGAGATCGAGGTCGAGGACGAGCGCACTGCCGTCGGGACGACGCAGGGCATAGCCCCCGTCCTGCTCCCTGACCAGGAGGTCTGCGTCTCTGGCCATCCCGGTGTCGGCGCCGAGCGCCGTGTTCAGGTGGGTGGCGCAGGCGGACAGCGACGCGAATGCGGTACGCGGCGGCCGGTCGTCCCAGATGTCGGGAACCAGCTCGGTCGCACGGGCGCAGTGCCCCGGCCGCAGCAACAGGGCGGCCAGTAGCGCCCGTTCCTCCGGCCCGCCCAGCTCAAGCGGCGTCGCACCGCGCCAGGCGCGCACGGGGCCGAGGACGCCGAAGCGCGGCGACGGCGGGGGCGTGGGCGCGGGGCGGCGCTGCGGTGGCACCGGGTGGTCCGGCTGCTCGGGCACCACACCCCCCATCCGCTCCAGCACCGGACTGGCCAGCACCGCAAAGGCCCGTGCCGACGCCTGCAGCCGCAACTCCCCCTCGTCGTCCCCCATCAGGACCGGGAAGTCCGGCAGCCGTCCCATGTACGGCTCCAGGGACCGGCCGACCGCCTCGACGACCTCCACGGCCTGTTCGGCGCCGAGCCCGCTGAACAGCAGCTCCCGTACACCGGGCCGGAAGTCGTAGACGGGATGGACGAGTTGGCCCGCTGGCGGTGCGCCCAGGGCACGGTCCAGGGTGTGGGCGGCGGCCGCGTCCCGCGCCTGGTCGGTGCGCTCCAGCAGGCCGCCGAGCAGGATCTCCGCGACATGGGTGGGCCCGGCGTCCCGCATCGTGGCGGCGCGGACCAGCTGCATCAGGGGTGTGGTCAGGGGGCGGATGGCGGAGAGGCGGACGGCCAGGCGGTAGGCCTCGGGGGAGAACGCTCCCCGGAAGTGGGCCAGCAACTCCTCGGCCGTGCCGTGTGGTGCGGCAGGCCGCGCTGACGCGGGGGGTGCCTCGTCCAGCAGCACCGTTTCGAGCAGATGCGGCACTCCGGGGCGGGTGAGCAGCCCGGCCCACTGCTCCAGCGCGGAGGCGGTCGGATGCAGCACGGGCAGTGCGAGGAGGCCGTCCGCCTCCGGATCGCGCTCACCGCTCAGCGCATCGCAGACGATGATCCGGCCGAGGGGGTCGAACTCGCCCGGTGCGGCGAGCAGCCGGGGCCGGGCGTCCAGGGCGGTGCCCCGCCACAGCCGCCGGGGCAGCGGGTTCAGTACGGCCAGCGGGCCGCCGCGGCCCCATGCGGCGAGGGCACGGACGGCCTGCGGACTGCGCCATCCCGGGTTCGTACCGTCGGTCAGCAGGAAGGTCACCGCCGCGCCCGTGGTCCGTCGGCGCCCCGCCGGGCCGCTCGGGTCCTGGGGGTCGACCGGAAGGATGCGGACGGAGCGGAAGACCGTGCTCCGGGCGAGGAGCGCGCGCAGCTCGGCCGCGAGCGGCCCCCAGACCTGCATGGACGGCGAGCAGTCCACCAGCAGCACGGCCGACCAGCGCCGCTCCTGCTCCGGGCGGGAGACGACATCGAGGAAACCGGTCTCGGCGGCGAGGCGGACGGTGGCCTCGATATCGGTGACGGTGCGGTGCGGGTGGTCCCGTGACCTGCGCAACGGGCGCAGCGCCCGGCCCAGTTGCTGGGCATCAGGCAGCGCACGCCCGCCGGGGACCCGCGCGGGCCGGGCCCGGCCCGCGCCCGCCTCGCCGCCCTGACTCCCCATGGCGTACAGCGCACGACGGGGCGGGACGGCGGGAGACAACGGATCGCAGGGCCCGGACGGGGACCCGCCGCCAGGTGCGGCGGCGTCGGCGGCGTCGGCGGCGTCACCGGGACGGGCGGTGGTGGTGGGACCAGCGGTGGCGGTGGAACCGGCGGTGGGGTCCGTGAGGTCGGCGGGGTCGGTGTGATCGCCAGGAAGGTGGAAGGGCTCCGCCGCCTCCGAGGACTCGCCGAGGTCGGCGGAAGGGATGACCCCACCGGACGCATCGGACCCACCGGACCCACCAGACCCACCGGACCCACCGGACCCACCGACCGCATCCGACCCCCCGGCCCCGGCACGCCCGTCCGACGGACCGCAGACCCCGCCGCCTACCCCCCGCGCCTCCTCAGACCCCTCAGGCCCCTCAGCCCCGACACCGCTCCCACTCCCCGTCCCACCCACACGCTCCCCCGACTCCCCCGACTCCCCCAAGTCCCCCGGCGCCTCGGCAGCCGTACGCCCCTCCATCGCCCGCGACAGCCACAGCACATCGAGGAGTTCCGTGGCCCCGAGGTCGTAACCGGCGGCCGACATCGCCTGTCGCAGTCGGTCGATCATGGCGACATGGACTCGTCGAGGCGGTGCAGCACGGCGGCGAGGAGCTCTTCCTTGGTGAGGTCGGCGCCGCTGATGCGCAGATGGACCGCGGCCAACAGCTGGTCGGTGGCCAGTGTCTGGGTCTTCGCGCGCTGGTGGAAGACCTCGATGAGATCCTCCGCCGCGGCGACCGCCTGCTCGCCCAGGTTGTGTTCGATGATCTTCCGCAGCCGGTCGCCGGTCGGCTCCGGCAGATCCAGCCGTACGCAGCGGCGCAGGAAGGCGGGCGGGAAGTCCCGTTCGCCGTTGCTGGTCATGATGACGACCGGGAAGTGGGTGCAGCGGACCACCCCGCGGTGGACCGCGACCCGCTCCCGGCTTCCGCTCAGCAGGACCTGGACCTCCTGCTGGTGCTCGGGCAGCCGGGCCAGCTCCGGGATCTCGAACTCGCCCTCCTCCAGCACGACCAGCAGGTCGTTGGGCAGGTCGATATCGGCCTTGTCGAGTTCGTCGACGAGCAGGACGCGGGGGCGGTCGGCCGCCAGGGCGCTGCCGAGCGGGCCGAGGCGCAGATACTGGCCGATGTCGCCGGCCGCGGTGGCGCGCCGGGCCCGGGGGCGGCGCGCGGAGCCGTGCGGGACCTCGCGCTCCCGGCGCAGTGAGGCCTCCCGGAGGCGGCCCACGGCGTCGTAGCGGTAGAGGGCGTCCTGAAGTGTGGAGCGGCTGTTGACCGACCAGCGCAGCACATCACCGAGCCCGAGTTCCTCGGCGACGGCGCGGGCCAGCGAGCTCTTGCCGGCGCCGGGGCGGCCGGTGACCAGCAGCGGACGGTGCAGATGCAGGGCGGCGTTGACGACGGAGATCTCGTTGCGCTCCAGGAGGTACGGCGCGCGGGGCGCCGTGCCGCAGCCGGCGGGCAGGTGTCTCCAGGGCGGCGGGGCAGGCAGCGGTGCGGGGCCGCGGAAGACCCACCAGTCCTCCGGCTCCGCTCCCGGGTCGTCGTGTGCGCCTGCTGCGCTCTGTCCGGTCACCGCACGTTCTCCTCGTTCATTGCTGCTCCACGCTGTGGCACTCAGGGCTGCGTCAGCACCCAGGCGTCCGGGGCGAGTTGTGGGGGACGATGGTCGGGCGCGTCGTAGAGCAGGGACAGCCGGCGGCCGTGATGGGCAACGCTCTCCGGTTCGGCCATCGCCCTGGCCCGCTCCAGGCGTACCACCTCGGGGACCTCGGTGTGGTCGGTGCCGTCGACCAGGGCCAGCAGGTCCTGGGCGATGTGCTCACCGTGTTCGGCGCGGTGCCACAGCACGGTGTGGACGCCGGCCTGGACGCACTGCCGCAACAGCGTTCCGTGGTGGTCCGGTGCGCAGCACACGATGACCGTGCCGGCGTCGCGGTGCACCTCCAGTTGTGCGCGGGCGACCTTGCGGTCGGTGTGCCGGTGGTCGAGGACCAGGCGTTTGGCGTGCGGCAGGGCGGCGGTGCGCTGCTTCCAGCCGGCGTAACTCTCCCGGGAGCGCTCCGTGGTGCGCACCACCACCCGCCGGGTGATGCCGGGCGCGAACGGTCCGTCCTCGTCGCTGTCGGGCGACTCCCAGGAGTCGACGTCCAGACCGAGCCAGGCGGACGGCAGGAAGTACTCCACCAGGGCGGTCTCCGGGTCCTCCCGGACCTCGGTGCGCAGCACCCGGCGGATGTCGTCGACCACCTGCTCACTGCCCGCCTCGGCATCGCGGACCAGCGCGAGCCGGTGCGGCTGGCGGTCGGCGAGGGTCCAGATCTGGTAGGTGAAGCGGCGCCCGGTCGGGGTGGGCAGCAGCTCCACCTGGACGCGGGGGGCGGTCGCCGGTGTGCCCCCGGTGGCCGGCCGGCCGGTCGCCGGGGTGCGGACCGGGGCGGCGGCGGCCGTGACATCGGCGCGGAACTGGCTGACCGCCGCCTCGTCGACCCCCGACCGGACCGCGATGCGCTCGACCCACGCATCGAGGTCCTCGGCCGGGTACGCTCCGGCCGCGCGTTCCTCGACGCTGATCCGCACCACGCCCTGCAGCAGCGGGGGCACGGGCGCCCCGGTGGTGGAGCTGAAGCCTTCCAGGGCGTCCATCGCATCGGCCAGGCCGGCGACGGCGGGCAGCTCCGGGGCGTGCGGCAGGACGCGTTCCAGGAGGGTCCGGGGGTCCGTACGGGTGCAGTGCGCCAACAGGCCGGAGAGGTCACGGCGCTGGCGGGTGGTCAGATATTCGCCGGGGCGGACCGTACGGGCGGCGCGGCGCAGTCGCTCCCAGTCCTCGCGGGCCCCGTAGAGGCCGGACCGGGCGTGCGGGTCATAGGGGTCGGCGACCGGCGGCTCGTGGTCCCGTACCAGGTCGAGGAGTTCGGGGATGCCGCGGCGGACGCTCACCGCCAGACCGACCAGCCGGTCCAGGTCGGCCGCCGGGCCCGCCGAGGACCTGCCGAGCCGGGCGGCGAGCCGCTCCTCGCAGGCCAGGACCGCCTCGCGGCCCTTCAGTACCCGTTCCAGCGCGGTGAGCAGCTGCTGGACCCCGCGCCGGGCGGTGGGCACCGCGGAGGGCGGAAGAGTGGGGAGTTCGGCCTCGATGGCCGGGACGCTGATGGCGTACATCGTCGTCGGCGGGGTCCCGGGGGCGGCCCCCTCCGGGGCGCGGTGCACGGCCGCGACCAGGCCGACCACGGCCTGCCGCGCACGGTCCCACAGCGGCCCGCCGCTGAAGCCCTCGGTGACCTGGGCGCCGCCGAGCACGTCCAGGGCGATCCAGGGCGGTGCCGAGACCCGGGGCACGGCGCGCACCGTGGGCAGCGGATTGCCGCTGGCCCATAAGGCGATGGTCTCGTTGGCGTAGCTGTGCTGGAGGAACGGGGCCGGCTCGGCGCCCTCGGGTGCGGCACCGGTCAGCTCCAGGACGGCGAGATCCCCGTGGTACGGCACCCGTCCGGGCTCGACGGGCGCGCTGCCGGCCGCCGTGGCCCGCGGCGGCACCCACAGCTCCCGTAAGACGCGTGCGGTCAGGTCCCGTCCGGCCGCGACATGGGGCAGCCGCAGGGTGACCGTGTCGCCGGGTCCGGGGGTGTCCTGGGCGAAACGGTCCCTGCCCAGCGCGCTGTTGACCACATGGGCGCAGGTCAGGACGAGTCGTTCGGCGACCAGTACCCCCGCGCCGATGGCGTGGTCGCCATGGCGTACGGAGGCGAAGGACTGCTGGAGCGGGGCGTCCGGGCCGGCGCCTGCGATCACGGGGCCGTCCCGCCGGGTTCCCCCGTGCCGCTGCCGAGATTCCAGGTGGCCGAGACCTTGAAGCTCGCGTCTCCCTTGCCGGAGAACACCCCGAGGCTCAGATCGGAGCCGAGGGTGACACCGAACTCCACGGTGACCGCGTCGGG
Organism: Streptomyces sp. NPDC048637; assembly: GCF_040650675.1. NCBI lineage: Bacteria > Bacillati > Actinomycetota > Actinomycetes > Kitasatosporales > Streptomycetaceae > Streptomyces > Streptomyces sp. NPDC048637. Next base: position 119,404 of record NZ_JBEZHQ010000025.1, on the reverse strand, counting down.
GCGGTGGCTGCCGCTGGAGATCGAGCGATGGATCTGGCCGAGTACGCCGCCGAGCGGCTGCAGGGCCTCTTCGAGTGCCGCCCCGCCGCGGGTCAGTGCCCGGCTCATCCGGCTGTCCACGCTGACCGGCTCGGCGGAGCCGAACTCGTCGGGCAGCTCCAACTCGCCGTCGGCGTCGGACTGCTGTCGTCCGCCGCCGGACGGCGGCTGTGCGCCGGACTGTTCGTGCACGCCGGGCCGGCCGGTGGCGGCCGGCTCCTCGGCCCGCAGCCACACGACGGTCGCATCATCAATTCTGAGAGCCACGTCCCCCATGCCCTCAGTCTGGCACGAGCCGCCCGGCCACCGCCCGCACTTTCGCCACCCATTTTCCGCTGCCGCACCCGGAGTCACCTGCGAAAAGGAGACGGAAGCGGCATCCGGGGCGCCGCGTTACCCCTGCAGGACCGCGCGCGCCAACTGCCGCGACTGGGCGACGAGTCGGTCCTCGGAGTCCCAGACCTCCGCGTCCTCCTCCAGGAAGCCGCCGGCGAGGTTGCGGGTGGTGATGGCGACCCGCAGCGGGCCGGGGGCCGGGCGGTGGCGGATGTGGGCGGTCAGTTCGACGGTGGGGACCCAGCCGGACAGGCCCATCTCGAAGGCGGTGGGCGGCAGTGCGTCGACGGTCAGCAGGAGGGAGAGCGGGTCGGGTTCGCGGCCGTCGGCGAGGCCGAACCAGGCGCGCATCTCGCCCTTGCCGGAGGGGGCGCCGACGGCCCAGCCCGCGGTCGCCGGGTCCAGGCGGAGGGCGAGCCGCTCGGCGATGGCTGTGCTGCCGGGGATCGCGGGACGGCCGTCGGGGGCGCTGTCCGTGCCCAGGCAGTGCTCGTACGGCGGGATGGCCGGGGGCTTGGCGGTGGTGCGGACGTCGTCGGACAGCGCACCGAGGTCGCCGTACGCGGCCAGCACCCGCAGTCGCTCGACCTCGCTGCCGTCCTCCGCGAACTGGACGAGGGTGGCGGTTCCGGTCGACATCGTGCGGCCGGTGCGGACCACCTCGGTGCGGATGACGGCGGGGCCGGGGACCGAGGCCGTCAGGTAGTGCGCGGTCACCGACATCGGGTCGGCGTGCGGAAGGGCGTCGCCCAGCGCGCGGCCCATCAGGGCGAGGAGGTAGCCGCCGTTGACCGCCCGAATGATCGTCCAGCCGGCGGAGAGATGCGCGTCATAGACGCCGGGGGCGCGGCGGGTGACCGCCGTATCGCGGTCGAACTCGCTGTTGCCGTGGGTCACCAGAGCCATGGGTTGCACGCTACACCCGATAGTTACCGACCGGTAGTGTCAGTTTTGACGGCCTCGACCGGAAGCAGTCCTTCCGGGCCTGCGATGATGAGCGCCATGCTTCACGTCCTCTACCTGGCCGGCGTCGCGGCCTTCGCGGCGAGCGGGGTGCTGGCCGCCTACCGCGCCAACATGGACCCCTTCGGCGGCCTGGTGCTCGCCTTCGCCGCGTCCATCTCCGGCGGCACGCTGCGCGATCTCATCCTCGACCGGCAGCCGCTGTACTGGACACACGACTGGGTACTGCTGACCGTGATCATCTGTGTCGGCCTGGGCACCATGGCCTATCTGCGGTTCTGGCAGCTGCCGCACAAATCGCTGCTGGTGGTCGACGCGATCGGGCTGTCCGTCGTCACGGTGATCGGCGCCCGCGCCGCGATCGATGCCGGCGCCACCCCGCTCGCCGTGATCATCCTGGCGGTGCTGACCGGCGTCACCGGTGAGGTCATCCGCGATGTGCTGTGCGGTGAGTTCCCCCCGCTGCTGCTGCGCGAGGACGTCTATGCGATCGCCGCGCTGGCCGGCGGCTGCTGCTATCTGCTGCTGCACCACCTCGGCACCGGAGCCACCCCCGCCGCGGCGATCTCGGCGGGGGTGGTCTTCGGCCTGCGGATGGGGGCCGTCTACCTCGGGCTGCATCTGCCGCGGCCGGAGCAGCTCCGCGGCCGGCGCGGGGACGAGGAATCCGGCTGACCCGGCGCGGAGGGCCGTTACTGCCCGGGCAGCGGCGGCTTGCTCTCCGTGTTGAGCCAGACGTCGAAGAGATCGTCCAGCTGCTGCCCGGAGATCTTCTCGGCGAGCGCGATGAACTGGGAGGTCTCCGCGTTGCCGTAGCGGTGCTGCGCGGTCCAGACCGGCAGCAGCTTGAAGAACGCCTTGTCGCCGATCCGCTCCCGCAGCGCCTGGAGCGTCATCGCGCCCCGCTGGTAGACCGCGCTGGAGAACATGGTGTCCCGCTGCGGATCGGCGATCTTCTGCTTCCAGAAGCCGTCATCGGCGGGGAGGTCCTGGTAGGCCGCGCGGAAGGCGTCATGGGCGCTCCGGGTGCCACGGTGCTCGGCCCACAGCCACTGCGCGTAGGTCGCGAAGCCCTCGTTGAGCCAGATGTGCTTCCACTGCTTCACGGAGACCGAGTCGCCGAACCACTGGTGCGCCAGCTCATGGACGATGGTCGACTCGCTGCGCACGGCCGAGTAGACCGGCTTGGACTGCACCTCCAGCGAGAAGCCGGCCTGCGGCATGTCGTCGACGATCGCGCCGGTCTCCTCGAAGGGGTACGGACCGAAGACCTTGGACCAGTAGTCGGTGGCCTCCGCGGTGATGCCGTAGACGTCGACCTTGCCGGTGGGCAGCGTGGGGTCGGTGGCGACGTAGATGGGCGTGCCGCCGGGCGTGGTGCCCGTACGGACGTCGAACTTCCCGATGGTGGCGGTGGCCAGGTACGCGGCCATCGGGCGCTTCTCACGCCAGTGGGCGTACGAGCGGCCGTGCGCCTCCCCGGAGCTGATCAGCCGGCCGTTGGAGACACCGGTCAGCCCCTTGGGGGCGTCGATGCGGATGTCGTAGGTCGCCTTGTCGCCGGGGTGGTCACTGGAGGGGAACCACGTCGAGGCGGCGTTCGGCTCGCAGGCGACGAAGACCCCGTCCTTGGTCTTCATCCAGCCGTAGGGGGAACCGAAGATGATCGGCCCGCCCAGTGGCTTGGGGACGCCGTGGTAGGCGAGGGTGACGGTGAACTTCTTGCCGCGGCGCAGCGGGAAGTCCGGGCGTACGGATATCTCGTCGCCGGATCTGGCGAAGTGGGCCCGCCGGCCGTTCACCCGGACCGAGTCGACCTTCAGCTTCTGCAGGTCGAGGTCGAAGGCGGAGAGGTTCTGGGTGGCGCGGGCGGTGAGCTTCGTACGGCCGTCGAGCCGGCCGCTGCCGGGGTGGTAGCTGACACCGAGGTCGTAGTGCAGGGCGTCGAAGCCGCCGTTGCCCAGCTTGGGGAAGTAGGAGTCACCGACGCCCGGGGCACCGGGGCTTGCGCCGGGTGCGGCGGCGATGGTGGCGGCCGAGGCCACCGCGGTGGCCAGGGCGAGCCAGCGGGAGGTGCGGCGCACAGAACGGGAGAGTGCCATGAGCGGTCCCTTCGGACACACGGATCAGGATCGAACCAAGATCGAACAACCGTGCCAACTCTGCACTCTCCCGCTCCACTTCACCCGGGACTTTGCCAATTCCTCGGAGTTACTTACCGGTTGGCGCCTTGCCCACCGGGCCACCGGACGCCTCGGCGGCGGCCGGGGCCTGATCGGGCGCGTTCTCGGGGTGGTGGCAGGCCACCTGGTGGCCGGTCCGCAGCGCCACCAGCGGCGGCTCGGTGGTGGTGCACACCTCGGTCGCCTTCCAGCAGCGGGTACGGAACCGGCAGCCGGACGGCGGGTTGATCGGCGAGGGCACATCGCCCTTGAGCAGGATCCGGTCGCGCTGGGTGCGCCGCTTGGGGTCGGGCACCGGTACGGCGGACATCAGCGCCTTGGTGTACGGGTGCATCGGCGACTCGTAGAGCGCCTTGCGGTCGGCCAACTCCACGATCTTGCCGAGGTACATCACCGCGATCCGGTCCGACACATGCCGGATGACCGAGAGGTCGTGGGCGATGATGACGTACGTCAGGCCCAGCTCCTCCTGCAGGTCGTCCATGAGGTTGACGACCTGGGCCTGGATCGACACGTCCAGCGCGGAGACCGGCTCGTCGGCGACCACCAGCTTGGGCTTGAGCGCCAGCGCACGGGCGATGCCGATGCGCTGCCGCTGACCGCCGGAGAACTCGTGCGGATAGCGGTTGTAGTGCTCCGGGCTCAGGCCCACCAGCTCCAGCAGCCGCTGCACCTCCTTCTTCACCCCGCCCTCGGGCTCGACGCCCTGGAGGCGGAAGGGGGTGGAGACGATCCCGCCGATGGTGTGCCGCGGGTTCAGCGAACCGTACGGGTCCTGGAAGATCATCTGGACGTCACGGCGCATCGGGCGCAGCTTGCCCGTTGACAGATGGGTGATGTCCTGGCCCTGGAACTCGATGGAGCCGCCGGTCGGCTCGTCGAGCCGGGTGATCAGCCGGCCCATCGTCGACTTGCCGCAGCCGGACTCGCCGACGACGCCGAGCGTCTCCCCGGGCCGGACGTCGAAGTCGATGCCGTCGACCGCCTGCACCGCGCCGACCTGCCGCTTGAGCAGGCCCTTGGTGATCGGGAAGTGCCGGACCAGACCGCGGACCTTGAGCAGCGGCTCGGTGCCGGAGGGGGCGTCGGCGGAGGTCTCCGCCCCCTTCTGGAGCGGGATCTTCTTGTTCTGGTCGTCAGTCGTCTCGGTCACAGCTTCGGCGCAATCTCTTCGGTCCAGATACGCTCCCGCTCCTCCTGCGACATATGGCAGGCGGAGGAGTGCCCGCCGCCGGCCTCGCGCAGGTCGGGGCGGACCGTACGGGTGAGGTTGTCCTTCGGCACATCCGCATACGGGCAGCGGGGGTTGAAGGCACAGCCGGACGGGACGTTGATCAGGCTGGGCGGGGAGCCCTTGACCGGGATCAGCCGGTCCGTCTGCTCACGGTCGATGCGCGGCATGGACCCCAGCAGGCCCCAGGTGTAGGGGTGCTGGGGCTCGTAGAAGACCTTCTCGGCCGGTCCGCGCTCCACACAGCGTCCGCCGTACATCACCAGCAGATCGTCGGCGAGCTCGGCGACCACGCCGAGGTCGTGGGTGATGATGATGACCGCCGAGCCGAACTCCTTCTGCAGATCGCGGATCAGGTCCAGGATCTGCGCCTGGACGGTGACGTCCAGTGCGGTGGTCGGCTCGTCCGCGATCAGCAGCTCGGGGTTGTTGACCAGCGCCATCGCGATCATGGCGCGCTGGCGCATACCGCCGGAGAACTGGTGCGGATGGTCGTCGACCCGCTTGTCGGGCTGCGGGATGCCGACCCGGTCGAGCATCTCGATGGCCCGCTTGCGCGCGGTCTTCTTGTCCACGTCGTTGTGGACGCGGTAGGCCTCCATGATCTGGCTGCCGACCGAGTAGAAGGGGTGCAGCGCGGACAGCGGATCCTGGAAGATCATCGCCATCTCGCGCCCGCGCAGCCGGCGGACCTCGTCCGGATCGGCAGAGACCAGCTCCTTGCCGTCCAGCCAGATCTCGCCGGACATGTCCACCTTGCTGCGCTGCTGACGGGAGGCGCGGTGCAGGCCCATCACGGCGAGCGAGGTGACGGACTTGCCGGAGCCGGACTCGCCGACGATGCCGAGCGTCTTGCCCTTCTCCAGGCCGAAGGTCAGGCCGTCGACGGACTTCACCAGCCCGTCGTCGGTGCGGAAGTGGACCTTCAGGTCCCGCACTTGCAGGAAGGGCGCCGGCTTTTCCGGTGCTTCCTTGGGGGTGGCCGCGGCGGGTTCGGCCACCGCGGTCTCGGTCTTGTCCTCGGAGGAGTCGGTCACGAGAGCCTCACCCGCGGGTCGACGGCGGCGTACAGAACGTCCACCACCAGATTGCATATGACGATGAAGAACGCGGCGACCAAGGTGACGCCGAGGATGTTCGGCAGGTCGTTGGCGGTGATCGACTGGACCGCGAAGGCGCCGACTCCCTGGAGGGAGAAGACCTGTTCGGTGATGAGCGCACCACCGAGCAGCAGTCCCAGGTCCATGCCGAAGACCGTCATGATCGGGGTGAGCGCGGCCCGCAGACCGTGCCGGACGACCACCTTCCGCTCGCGCAGGCCCTTGGCGCGGGCCGTACGGATGTAGTCCTCGCTCAGTGTCTCCAGCATGCCCGCCCGGGTGAGCCGGGCGTAGAGCGCGGAGTAGAGGAAGGCCAGGGTGACCCAGGGCAGGACCAGGGTCCGGGCCCACAGGAACGGATCCTCCAGCAGCGGCACATAGTCGCTGCGCTCGAAGATCGGCCACTGGTAGGTGAACAGGGCCAGCGCCAGGGCGCCGGTGAAGAACATCGGGAGGGAGACGCCGGCCAGCGCGACGCCCATCGCCAGCCGGTCGAAGATCGAACCGGGGCGCAGCGCGGAGAGCACGCCGGTGGCGACACCGGAGACGACCCACAGCACGGCCGCACCGGCGGCCAGTGAGAGGGTCACCGGGAGCCGGGACTGGATCTCCGGCCATACCTCGATATGGGTCTTGAAGGAGTAACCGAAGCACGGCACATGGCACTTGGCCGCTTCCGGGCCGAATTTGTAGTCGACGCCGACGAAAATGCCCTTGAGGAAGTCCCAGTACTGCTCGTACACGGGCTTGTCCAGGCCGAGGTTCTTCTTCACCGCGGCGATGTCCGCGGGCGTGGGGGCCTTTCCGATGTACTGCTGGGCAAGCTGGTCGGTGCTCTGCCCGGCCAGTTTCGGCAGCAGGAAGAAGATGCCGAAGGTGACCGCGCTGACGATCAGCAGCAGAATCACTGCGCTGATCAACCTGCGGATGATGTACGAGAACACGGGGATGCGGCGTCGGCGCCGCGGGCCGGCCGGAACCGGCCCGCGGACACCAATGCCTTCACCTGCCTTCCAGGGCTGCTACTTCTTGACGCCGATGTTGAGGTAGTCGTACTGACCGCTGAAGGCCGAGGTGGACACCAGGTTGGTGGCCTTGGGCGAGCGGTACATCAGGACCTTGAAGTAGGTGAGCGGAACGATCGCCGCCTGCTCCATCGCCTTCTTGTCGATCTCGGCGTACGCCTTCTCGCGGGCCGCCTTGTCGGTGTTGGCGATGGCGCTGTCGAGCAGGTTGTTGATCTCCGGGTCGTCCAGCTCCGACAGGTTGGCGTTACCGGACTGGCTGATCGCCTTGCCGTTGAGGATCTGCTGGAGGTAGCCGTAGCCGGTCGGGAAGTCCGAGCCCCACTGCATCATGATCATGCCGACGTTGTTCTTCTTGTTGAACTTCGGCACACCGGCGTAGTCCGAGAAGTACTTGCTGGTCGGGTAGGACTGGATCTTGGCGGTGACACCGATCTTCTTGAGCGAGTCGATGACCGTGGTGGCCGCATCGACCTCGTCCTGGCGGTCGTTGCGGGCCAGGATCGTGGTCGTGGTCTTACCGGCGCCGCACTTGGCCCAGTGCTTCTTGGCCTCGGTCAGATCCAGCTTGTCGCCGGCGTACTTCTGCGGGTACAGGTCGTACTTCTGGTAGCCGTCGATGTCGGTCGGCAGGACCGTGGAGGCCAGCTCACCGCGTATCGGGCCGCCGAGCGAGGTCTGTACGGCCTTCTTGTCGATCGCGTACTCGACGGCCTTACGGCACTCGATGTTGTCGAACGGCTTCACCTTGGTGTTGAGCGCCGTGTAGACCAGCCGCTGACCGAGCGTGTTGTCGGTCTTGGCCTTCTCCTTGGGGTCGGTCAGGAGCTGGGCCTGCGTCTGCCCGTCGACACCCCGGCCGGCCAGGTCCACCAGGGTGTTGCCGGACTTGAGGTCCTTGTCGATCGTCGACTGGGCGACCTTCAGGTTCAGGACGACCTTGTCCGGCAGCTGCTTGCGCAGCGGGTCGGTCTTCGCCGACCAGTGCGGGTTGCGGACGAGGGTGAGCTTCTTGCCCTCCTCGTAGCTCTCGAACTTGTACGAGCCGGTGGAGAGCACGGACTTGGTGTAGTCGGCGCCCTTGTCCTTGGCCTGCGGGACCGGAGCGGTCTGCGGGGCGCTCACCAGGTAGTCGAACTCGGCGAACGGCTTCTTCAGGTGGAAGACGAGCGTCTGGTCGTCCGGGGTCTCGATGGACTTCAGACCAGCCTCGCTCTTGTCCTTGTAGGGACCCTTGTAGCCGCCGCCGTCGTTGTCCTTGAGGAACTGCTGGAAGTAGTTCGGGCCCAGCGAGAGGACGTCACGCGCGAAGTTGCTGCGCTCGACGGCGTACTTGACGTCCTGCGAGGTGACCGTGGAGCCGTCGTCATACTTGACGCCCTTGCGGATCTTGTACGTCCAGGTCTTGCCGCCGTCGGTGGGCTTGCCCATCGACTCGGCGAGGTCCGGGACCAGCTCGTTGCCCTTGGTGCCGGGGCCCGGCTTGAAGGTGGTGAGCGGGCGCGCGTAGAGCCGGCTGAAGTTGTAGATGAAGGCGTAGTACGTGTTGCCCGGGTCGAACGACTCGGGGGCGTCACTGATCGCGTAGGTGACCGTGCCGCCCTTCTCGTCCGAGGCGTTGACGATGCCCTTGGTGGCGGCGTTCGCCTCGCCCGAGCCTTCCGAGGAGCCCTTGCCCCCGCTGCAGCCGGCCAGCAAAAGGCCCGCACTGGTGATGGCCGCGACAGCCGCGACCGGAACTGACCTTCGCATGATGGTCGGTGTCCCCTTCGTTCGTCGAGAAACATCGATATGTCGATGCGTCGAAACTTCAGAACTGCGAAAAACGCTGGTGAGACTTCTGAGCGGGTGCCAGGCACGGCCTCAGCGGCTGCGCGGGTCCAGCGCGTCCCTCAGACCGTCACCGAGCAGGTTGAACGCCAGCACGGTGACGAAGATCGCGAGGCCGGGAACGATCATGTATTGAGGGTCGACCTCGTAGTACTTGACCGCCTGGTTGAGCATGCCGCCCCAGGACGCCTGGGGCGGCTGGATACCGACGCCCAGGAAGCTCAGCGCCGCCTCGAAGAGGATGTTGGAGGGGATCAGCAGCGTCGAGTAGACGATGATCGGACCCACCAGGTTGGGCAGCAGCTCCCGGAAGAGGATGAACGGCCCGCGCGCCCCCATGCCGCGGGCGGCGTCCACGAATTCCCGCTCCCGCAGCGACAGGGTCTGGGCGCGCACGATCCGCCCCATGTACGGCCAGTTGAAGAAGCCGATCACGAAGATCAGCACCGAGATGTGCAGCGGCAGGCCCTCCAGGCCGAAGGCGCCGCCCTGCAGCGAAGCGGAGATCGCGATGGCGAACAGCAGCAGCGGGAAGGCCAGGAAGACATCCATCATCCGGCTGATGAAGGCGTCCACCCGCCCGCGGTAGAAACCGGCGACCACACCGAGGACGGTGCCGATGGCGACCGACAGCAGGGTCGCGCCGAACGCCACGATCAGCGACACCCAGGAGCCCTCCAGGATCCGGGCGAGCAGATCGCGGCCGAACTTCGGGTCCACACCCAGGGGGTGGTCCCCACTCATACCGCCGAAGTCCCCCTTGGGGAGCGTGGTGTTGGGGTCGATCAGCGACTGGTTGGGGCTGTTGGGATCCAGCCCCAGCAGGGACTGGATCGGGCGGGAGAGCGCGGCGACGGCAATGAGCAGGATGACAACGATGGCACCGGCCACCGCGACCTTGTCCCGCCGGAAGCGCAGCCAGGCGATCTGACCGAGCGAGCGCCCCTCGATCCGCTTTCCTTCCACGCCTTTCAGCACCGCTTCCGGCTGCGCCTCAGCAGCTGCTCCGGTGGTCTCGATCGGTGCGGTCACGGTGCCTTTGACCCCTCTCGGCCGACGGTGGCCGGCCCATGCCCGCCGCGGTAGCGGCCCTGGTTCACATCACTGGTGCAAGTCCTGCAGGCATCGCGGAAGTTCGCGTTATGGAAGTTCGAAAGGTGCGCGCGACGCCGTTCCGGGATGACGCTCGTACAAAGGACCGACGTCCTCTGTTGCCGGAGTCTTCATCCGATTCGCGATCAGTCACCAGTCCTGAAGGGGAAAGGATGCGTAACTGTGATGTGATCCGCGGCATTCCGTTATACGGACAAGAGTTCGGTCTGAGCGGAATGCATACCCGTGAGAAAGGGGCTCAACTGCGGGGCGCATGGGGCGAATTCACCCCAAGACCGGCGCCGGAGCGGCGCCGCCGGGCGTCAGTAGGGACGCGGGTATCCGTAGCCGTAGGAGGGCGCGGGGGCCTGCGGCTGGACATAGCCGTCACGGTCGAAGAAGGGGCGCGTGGAGGCCCGCATCCACATGCCGACGGGGTCGTACTCGTCATTCATCGCGACCGTGGAGACGGGCAGACCGTCCGGAACCGCGCCGATCGACTGCTGGATCATCAACCGCACCGAATCCACCGCTTGTTGACCGGTGTCGTACAGATCCAGACCGATCGCCAGATACGGGGCACCCAGCGCGGGCTGCACCCAGGCCCGGCGCAGCGACCGTACGGCGGGTGTCCGATGGGCGTTCTGGGCGAGGAGCGCGTAGAACTGCGGGATGTCGATGACCGGTTCCGAGATCCGCAGCGGCCCGGCGGGCAGCCGGTCGAGACCGCCGGCGATACGGCGCAGGTCCAGCCAGGGGATACCGACGCCACCGCCGGGAGCATGCGGATTCAGCCACAGGCCCCAGCGGTCAGGGAAGAGCGCGGAGGCGATCTCGGTGCCGGTGACCACCTCGTGGTCGCGGTTCCAGCCGGAGGCGGCGAGCTCGGGCGCCGAGGTCACACACGGCGCATAGCCGAGGCCCTCGACCTCCATGTTTCCGTACTGCGCGTCCGGCATACCGGCCCGGCCGTGCCAGAGCAGCATCCAGACCTGGCCCGCGGCGAGCGCGTGCAGCAGTGCTTCATAGGCGTCGTAACGGCCGGGCGAGACCTGCTGCAGCAGCTGCTCCAGCTGTCCGGCCGCCGCCGGCCCCTGATGCGCACCCGCGCTCACGTGGTCCGTCCCTTCTTCTCAGCAGGGCACGTGTGGGTGCGCCCGCCTGTCATCCAACCAGCTTACGAGTGGTCCCGAGAGTAGAAGGGCCGCACCCGCTCCAGCATCCAGTCGGCGACCGGGTCCCCCTGGGCGAGGTCGAGCATGACGAGCTGTACGGGCCAGGGCAGCGGTACCGCGCCGAGCGCACGTCCGAGGGCTGACAGTACCCTCTCGCGGGCGGTGCCGTCGTGCAGTGCGGTGGCGTCCGCCGCGACCTGAACACCGACGAACAGTGCGGGCGTGTCGCCCTCGACGCTTGCCAGGGCACGTCGGGCAGTCAGGACAATTCCGGCGCCGGAGAACTCCAGCCCGGCGGAGGCCAGGAAGTCCACCGGCTCGTCCTGCCAGTCCGGCTCGAAGAGCCGCACCCGGCCGCCGCTCGGCAGCCCGACGGACTCCTGAGGTCCTTGCCGCCGCTCCCGGCACAGTTCGGCCACCGCGGGCGGCGGCAGCGGGACGCCGACCGTGCCGTCGGGGTTGACCGCGATGCCGAGCTGCGGCGGCAGCCCGCGGGCGAACTCCCGGGCCGGGGCGACGGTGAAGGACATGTGCGAGCCGACCACCCGCAGGAACTCCTGCTCGGAGCTGTAGACCGGGACATAGGGCGCGCCGTCCAGCTCGACGGTGGGCAGATCGAGGCCGCGGGCGCCGAAGCCCGCGCTCTCCGGGCCGCCGCCGTTGGGCAGCGGTACCCACAGCCGGCTGCGGCCGAGGATCTCGACGATCCGGCCGCCGGCGCCCGGGTGCCCGACCGAAGCGGACAGCACCTCTTCGAGCTCGTTCGCCGGCCATGCCAGCTGCGGTATCCCCTGCTCCGGAAATGTCATGTGCACCCACCCGTTCCAAACCGCGCCATCTGGCCAAAGACCCTAGACGAGAAGGGGGGCGGTGCGGCGTGCGGGGGCCGCGTGCGGCGACCAGGGCGACGCGCCCCAGGGGTGCCTGTGCCTAGTGGAAGCTGACCGTCTCCAGCGTGCTCGCCGTCCGCCGGTCGAGGAGGACGGCCGAGCAGAAGCCCTCCGGCAGCCGGGCCGACTCCGCGGCGCCGACCAGCCGGCCCACCGCCCTGCGGTGCCGTGCGAAGGCGTACCCCGACACCCCGCGTCCCCGTGACTCCTGGCCGGAAAGCGCCACCTCGGGCGCCACATCGAGCAGCACCAGATGTGCCCCGCGGCCGCCGCGCAGCGCCGACCGCGCGATCCAGCGGCGCACCCACGCCAGCGTCCCGCAGTCGTGCACGACCACACTGTCGCCGGAGCGCAGCGCACGGCCCAGGGTCAGATAGTGGGCGGCCCGGACCAGCGGGCGGTAGAGGCCGTACGGCAGCCGGCGCAGTCTGCCGCGCTCCCAGCGCTCGCGGACGTCCTGGGAATCTATGCGGTGCACCACGGAGCCGTGCCCGTCCAGCGACGGCACGAGACGGTGCATGAGGGTGCTCTTGCCGCTGCCCGGAAGCCCGGAGACCACGACCAGATCGCCGGCCGGAAACCGCAGCTCGGCGGCGTCATCCGGCCGCTCGTCGCCCCGCAGGTCCACGACCTCGGTGCGGCGCCCCGGCCGGATGACGGCCCGCGGCGCACGGCCGGCCCGGGACATGGCGGCGGACGGCGCCGTCCGCACGGCGTCCGGGGGCACGACCCCTGAAGTCGCCCCGAATGCCGCTTCGCTGTGCACCGTGATCGCCCTCCCCGCCCGTTCTGGTCCGGTTCGAGTCCGTCCCTTACCCGCAGAGTGTCAAGAAAAGGTAATGCCCATCAAGGCGATTGTCCGATCTGCCCACGTCATGGGCGGGGCGGTGGACGGGGCTCCTCTATCCGGCATTCCCGTGCAATGATGTGGCCGCCGCGTGCACACCACAGCTCATCTGTGCACCGCCAACTGCATACCGGCCGCTTGAACCCGTGCGGGAGAGTCCCCGGCCGCCATGGCGGGGCGCCGAAGGAGCAAGTCCTCCCTTGAATCTCTCAGGCCCCTATACCGCGCGGGCGAGGCAGATCTGAAAAGCGAGCCACTGCCCGGCTGACAGGGCGGCTCCACCCAAGGTGCAAACCGGGTCCGTTCGCGGGATCCCGGTGAACCTCTCAGGTTCCGATGACAGATGGGGAGAACGTCTTGTTCACCCCTGCCTGGGAGCCCAGAACCATGACTGATGCCCCCCGCCGCACCGCACTGGATGCCACGCATCGCACGCTCGGCGCCACCATGACCGACTTCGCCGGCTGGGACATGCCACTGCGCTACAGCAGCGAGCGCGACGAGCATGTCGCCGTCCGCACCCGCGCCGGCCTCTTCGACCTCTCCCACATGGGCGAGATCACCGTCACCGGCCCGCAGGCCGCCGACCTCCTCGACTACGCGCTGGTCGGCAACATCGGCGGCGTCAAGACGGGCCGCGCCCGCTACACCATGATCTGCGAGGCCGAGGGCGGCATCCTCGACGACCTGATCGTCTACCGCCTGGCCGACCAGGAGTACATGGTCGTCGCCAACGCCTCCAACGCCCAGGTGGTGCTGGACGCGCTGACCGCGCGGGCGGGCGGTTTCGACACCGCGATCCGCGACGACCGGGACGCCTACGCCCTGCTCGCGGTGCAGGGCCCGGAGTCCCCCGGCATCCTCAAGAAGCTGACGGACGCCGATCTGGACGGTCTGAAGTACTACGCCGGGCTGCCCGGCACGGTCGCCGGTGTGCAGGCGCTGATCGCCCGTACCGGATACACCGGTGAGGACGGCTTCGAGCTGTTCGTCCGGCCGGCGGACGCGGTCGCCCTCTGGGCGGCGCTGACCGAGGCCGGCCAGGACGCCGGTCTGGTGCCCTGCGGTCTCTCCTGCCGCGACACCCTGCGCCTGGAGGCGGGCATGCCGCTGTACGGGCATGAGCTGACCACCGCGACCACGCCGTTCGACGCGGGCCTGGGCCGGGTCGTGAAGTTCGAGAAGACCTCCAACGACGGGGACTTCGTGGGCCGCGCCGCGCTGGCGGCGGCCGCCGAGCGCGCCGAGACGCAGCCGCCGCGCAAGCTGGTGGGCCTGATCGCCTCGGGCCGCCGGGTGCCGCGGGCCGGATACCCGGTCGTCACGGCCGACGGCACGGTCATCGGCGAGGTCACTTCCGGGGCCCCGTCCCCCACGCTCGGCAAGCCGATCGCCATCGCCTATGTCGACGCCGCCTACGCCACACCGGGCACCGAGGGTGTCTGCGTGGACATTCGTGGAAGCCATGAGCCGTACGAGGTCACCGCGCTGCCGTTCTACAAGCGGCAGAAGTAGCGGTTCCCCCGCGGCAGACCCGGCGGTGGCGCGCGCCCGCGCGTCTCACTGTGCAAGACACTCCCCCGGACGTCGTCCGGGAGGTGCCCCGATTCACGATCACACCCTCGCGTACAGGAGAATCGAGCCATGAGCAACCCCCAGCAGCTGCGCTACAGCAAGGAGCACGAGTGGCTGTCGGGCGCCGAGGACGGCGCCTCGACGGTCGGCATCACCGAGCACGCGGCCAACGCGCTCGGCGACGTCGTCTACGTACAGCTCCCTGAGGTGGGCTCCACGGTCGCGGCGGGCGAGACCTGCGGCGAGCTGGAGTCGACCAAGTCGGTCAGCGATCTCTACTCGCCCGTCGACGGTGAGATCACCGAGATCAACGAGGATGTCGTCAATGACCCCTCGCTGGTGAACTCCGCCCCGTTCGAGGGTGGTTGGCTGTTCAAGGTGAAGATCAGCGGCGAGCCGGGCGAACTGCTCTCGGCCGACGAGTACGCCGCCTTCATCCAGAGCTGAGCCCCCGGCTCTCCCCCGCTCCCGGCTTCGCCCGGACGGGGGGCCTCCGACCCGCCACCGCCCGCGCGGAAGCTCTCCGGACTCCGTCCGGGGACCTCCTCGCGCCCCTGACTCCCCAGGAAGACTCATGTCGCTTCTGAACAGCTCCCTCCATGAGCTCGACCCCGACGTCGCCGCCGCCGTCGACGCCGAACTCCACCGCCAGCAGTCCACCCTCGAAATGATCGCGTCGGAGAACTTCGCCCCCGTCGCCGTCATGGAGGCCCAGGGCTCCGTCCTCACCAACAAGTACGCCGAGGGCTACCCCGGCCGCCGCTACTACGGCGGCTGCGAGCACGTCGATGTCGTCGAGCAGATCGCCATCGACCGCATCAAGGCGCTCTTCGGCGCCGAGGCCGCCAACGTCCAGCCGCACTCCGGCGCCCAGGCCAACGCCGCCGCCATGTTCGCCCTCATCAAGCCGGGCGACACCATCCTGGGTCTCAACCTCGCCCACGGCGGGCACCTGACCCACGGCATGAAGATCAACTTCAGCGGCAAGCTCTACAACGTCGTGCCCTACCACGTCGACGAGAAGACCAACCTGGTCGACATGGAAGAGGTCGAGCGCCTCGCCAAGGAGCACCGCCCCAAGCTGATCGTCGCCGGCTGGTCCGCCTACCCGCGCCAGCTCGACTTCGCCGCCTTCCGCCGCATCGCGGACGAGGTCGGTGCCTACCTCATGGTCGACATGGCGCACTTCGCCGGCCTGGTGGCGGCGGGTCTGCACCCCTCCCCGGTGCCGCACGCCCACGTGGTCACCACCACCACCCACAAGACCCTCGGCGGCCCCCGCGGCGGTGTGATCCTCTCCACCCAGGAGCTCGCCAAGAAGATCAACTCCGCGGTCTTCCCCGGCCAGCAGGGCGGGCCCCTGGAGCACGTGATCGCCGCCAAGGCCGTCTCCTTCAAGGTCGCCGCCTCCGACGACTTCAAGGAGCGCCAGCAGCGCACCCTGGACGGTGCCCGCATCCTGGCCGAGCGCCTCGTCCAGGACGACGTCCGCGAGCACGGCGTCTCGGTCCTGTCCGGCGGCACCGACGTCCACCTCGTCCTGGTCGACCTGCGCGACTCCGAGCTGGACGGCCAGCAGGCCGAGGACCGTCTCCACGAGGTCGGCATCACCGTCAACCGCAACGCCATCCCGAACGACCCGCGTCCGCCGATGGTCACCTCCGGCCTGCGGATCGGCACCCCGGCCCTGGCCACCCGCGGCTTCCAGGCCGAGGACTTCCGCGAGGTCGCCGACATCATCGCCGAGGCCCTCAAGCCCAGCTACGACACCGACGCCCTCAAGGCCCGGGTCACCGCACTCGCGGACAAGTTCCCGCTCTACCCGTCGCTGTGACGCGTCTCATGCAGTGATCTCCCGGACCGCCGGTGAGCGGCGGTCCGGGAGTGAACAGGCCGTGAGCCCGGGGCCGTTGGCCCCGGGCTCTCGGTCTGCAGGGGCCGGTGCGCGCCGATGCTCCGGCAGCGCAATGGCATTCCCGTCATTTGGCCGAAATAAGGTGTCGGCGGCATACGTCAACGGCCCTTCGGCAGCGAGGGGGCATGCGGCACCATCAGGACGGACGACACTTTCCATGGACATGAGCGCCGGCGGGCGCAAGGGGCTCAGCCTCTTCGCCCTGATCATGATCGGCATAGGCTCGATCTTCGGCTCCGGATGGCTCTTCGGGGCCGGCTCCGCCGCCCAGGTGGCAGGCCCCGCGGCGCTGGTCGCCTGGGTGATCGGCGTCATCTTCATCGGCATGATCGCGATGTCGTACGCCGAGGTCGGCTCGGCCTATCCGATCCCCGGTGGGATGGCCCGCTACGGGCATCTCTCGCACGGCCCGGTCCTCGGCTTCCTCACCGGCTGGGCGGTGTGGATCGCGACCGCCTCGCTGGTCCCGATCGAGTCGATCGCGGCCACCCAGTACATGACGTCCTGGAACTTCGACTGGGCGAAGGGCCTGGTCGATCCGGCCACCCATCAGCTGACCCTCTCCGGCACGGCGATGGCGCTGGTCCTGACCCTCGCGCTCTGGCTGACCTGCTTCTGGTCGGTCCAGCTGCTGGCCCGCGCCAACACCGTGCTCACCCTGGTCAAGTTCGCCATCCCGGTACTGGCGGTGCTCGCCCTGGTCGGGTCCGGCTTCCACACCTCGAACTTCACCGCGCACGGCGGCTTCGCCCCGTACGGCTGGCCGGCCGTGCTCACCGCCGTCACCACCTGCGGTGTGGTCTTCGCCTTCAACGGGTTCCAGGCCGTGGTCAACCTCGGCGGGGCCGCCAAGAACCCGGGCCGGGCCATCCCGCTCGCCCTGATCGGTGCGCTCTCGCTGGGCCTGGTGATCTATCTGGCGCTGCAGGTCGCGTACCTCGGCTCGGTGCCTCCGGAGCTGCTGGAGCGGTCCGGCGGCTGGCAGGGCGTGAACCTCAACTCGCCGTTCGCCGACCTGGCGGGGCTGCTGATGCTGCACTGGGTGGTCACCATGCTGCAGTTCGGCGCGTTCATCTCGCCGGCCGGGTCCAACATCGCCAATGTCGCCTCGGCCGCGTACATGGTCACCAACCTCGCCGAGACCAGGTTCTTCCCCCGCAAGCTGGCGGCCGTGCACCCCCGCTACGGCACCGCCCGCCCCGCGATGTGGCTCAACCTCGGCTTCTCCGTCGTGCTGCTGCTCACCGTCGGCCGCAGCTGGCAGGCGCTGGCCGGCGTGGTGTCGGCGGCCATGGTCATCTCTTATCTGATCGGCCCGGTCGCGGTGGGAGTGCTGCGGCGGACCCGCCCCGACCTGCCCCGTCCCTTCCGGCTGCCGGCCGCCGGGGTGCTCTGCCCGGTCACCTTCGCCTTCGCCGCCTGCGCGCTGTACTGGTCGAAGTGGCCGGAGACCGGCAAGATCACCCTGCTGACGCTGGTGTCCGCACCGGTCGCGGCCCTGGTGCTGTGGCGCCGGGGCGAGCTCGCCAAGGGCCGCGAGGCGTCCGGCGAGGGCGGGCGAGGGGCGAGCCTGCTGCGGCAGTTCGCCCCGGCCTGGTGGATGATCCTCTTCCTGGTGTGGACGGCGACGGTGTCCGCGCTGGGCGGCGAGGAGTTCGGCGGCCGCGGCGTCATCCCCGGCGAGCTGGGCACCGCTGTGATCGCGGTCACCGCCCCGGTCTTCTACTTCTGGGCGGTGCGCTCCGGGATCAGGGCCCACGAACGGGGTCTGACCGGCGACCTGTCCCCCGCCGAAACCACCCCGGCACCCACTGTTACCGCCGACGACGGACACCGGATGGTTTCCGTCTGACGGCACCGCGCCGGGTCCGCGTTACGCTCGGAAAACGGCGCAGAATCTCCCCTTCACCCCCCAGCTCCACCGTCCACCACGAGCAGACAAGGGAGTCCGCCCCCGTGGCCATCTCCGTCTTCGACCTCTTCTCCATCGGCATCGGCCCCTCCAGCTCCCACACCGTCGGCCCGATGCGCGCCGCCCGGATGTTCGTCGGACGCCTCAAGAAGGACGGCCTGCTCTCCGAGACGGTCCGCGTCCGCGCCGAACTCTTCGGCTCGCTCGGCGCCACCGGCCACGGCCACGGCACCCCCAAGGCCGTCCTCCTCGGCCTGGAGGGTCACTCCCCCCGCACCGTCGACGTCGAATCCGCCGACGACGAGGTGGAGCGCATCCGCACCACCAAGCGGCTGCGGCTGCTGGGCGCCGAAATAGGCACCGCCCACGAGATCGACTTCGACGAGTCGAGCGAGCTGATCCTCCACCGCCGCCGCGCGCTGCCGTACCACGCGAACGGCATGACGCTTTTCGCCTACGACGCGGCGGGCGCCCCCCTGCTGGAGAAGACGTACTACTCGGTGGGCGGCGGCTTCGTCGTCGACGAGGACGCCGTCGCCGGCGACAACCCGATCGTGCCCGACGACACCGCCCTGACCCACCCCTTCCGCACCGGCGACGAGCTGCTGCGGCTGGCCCAGGACACCGGTCTGTCCATCTCCGCCCTGATGCTGGAGAACGAGAAGGCCTGGCGCACCGAGGACGAGATCCGCACCGGGCTGCTGGAGATCTGGCAGGTCATGCAGGCCTGTGTGAGCCGCGGGATGAGCCGCGAGGGGATCCTTCCCGGCGGGCTGAAGGTCCGCCGCCGCGCCGCCCACTCCGCCCGCCAGCTGCGCTCCGAAGGCGACCACGCCGCCCGTGCGATGGAGTGGACCACGCTCTACGCGATGTCCGTGAACGAGGAGAACGCAGCCGGCGGCCGGGTGGTGACCGCCCCCACCAACGGCGCGGCCGGCATCATCCCCGCCGTCCTGCACTACTACGTCAACTTCGTGCCCGGCGCCGATGAGGACGGGGTCGTCCGCTTCCTGCTCGCGGCCGGCGCCATCGGCATGCTCTTCAAGGAGAACGCCTCCATCTCCGGCGCCGAGGTCGGCTGCCAGGGTGAGGTCGGCTCCGCCTGCTCCATGGCCGCCGGCGGCCTCGCCGAAGTGCTGGGCGGTAGCCCCGAGCAGGTCGAGAACGCCGCCGAGATCGGCATGGAGCACAACCTCGGCCTGACCTGCGACCCCGTCGGCGGCCTCGTCCAGATCCCGTGCATCGAGCGCAACGGCATGGCCGCGGTCAAGGCCGTCACCGCCGCCCGGATGGCGCTGCGCGGCGACGGCCGCCACCACGTCTCCCTCGACAAGGTCATCAAGACCATGAAGGACACCGGCGCCGACATGAGCGTCAAGTACAAGGAGACGGCCCGCGGCGGGCTGGCCGTCAACATCATCGAGTGCTGAGGGGCTGACGGGCTCAGGCACGGTCGCCAGCGGCCCGCCGGTCCGGGACTCAGGGTCGGGGCGCCGCGCGGAGACGGCGCCCCGACCCTTTTGGCGTGGACGGAAGCGGCTGGCGCGGTGTGTCCGGCGGGCTATCTGCCGATCTCCCAGGCGAAGGGCGGCAATTCACGGGCCCGGGAGTAGACGTCCAGGGCCTGGGGCGCGGGGACGAAGGGGTGGACGCGGGCGCCTTCGAGGCCGGCCAGCAGACGGGCGCAGTGGTGGACACAGCCGGCGGACTCCCGGCCGTGGCGGTCGACGATGGTCGCCGCATCCCGCGGTCCCTCGCACGGCGTGGGGTCCTTGGCGGCGGCGGCCGGGCAGCGGCCGTGGGGTGCGGCGGACGCGGCGCTCGCGTCGGCGGCCCGCCGTGGCGGCGGGGTGTCGAATGGCTGGTTCATCGGTGCGTTCCCCCTGATGGTGCGGTGGTGCCTGCCGTGAGCGGCGCCGGGGCGGGACCGCTTCGCCGTCCCGGCACCCAGGACAGTGCTGCTCGGCGCGGGACACGTCCATGCCGCCTTGGGGAAGACCTGGTCCGATCGTCAGCTATTCATGGGAAGGGGCGCTCCGGGGGCACCTGCGGGCCCGGTCAAGGGCCGTCCGGGCGGCGGAGGGCGAACGGCTCCAGCAGCAGCGCGAGAGCGAGCAGCCCGGCCGCCAGGAACCAGCCGCCGAGGACATCGCCGGGCCAGTGCACGCCCAGGTAGATGCGGGTCAGCCCGACTCCGGCGGCCCAGACGGCGAGCACCACGCACCAGGTACGGGCCACGGCGGGGCGGGCGCGCCGGGCGATGCCCCAGGCCAGGATTCCGGCCGCCAGCGCCGAGGTGGTGGCGTGGCCGGAGGGGAACGCGTATCCGGAGGCGGGCGCGGCCAAGTCGGCGGCCGGCGGGCGGGGGCGGGCGAGCAGCTCCATCAGTCCGTAGCGGATCGCCTGGCCGGCGGTGAGGACGACGACGGCGCAGCTCACCGCGCGCAGTCGGCCGCGCGCCCGCCGCCCGGCCAGCAGCCCGGCGAGCACCGCCATCAGATACGGAACCGGGCCGCTTCCGGTGGCGGTCAGCGCCCGGGCCATGGAGCGCAAAGGCTCCCCGTGGTGCGCGGTGGACCAGCGGACGGCGGCCTGTTCAGCGGCGAGCGGGGTGCCGTTGCGCAGGGACACGATCAGGGCCGTGGCGGCGAAGAGCGCTGCGCAGACCGCGGCGAAGGTGAGCAGCGCGGCGGTCCCGGGGCGCGGGCGCGCCCCGGCACGCGGGACCGGCCCGGGCCGTGGCTCTTCCGCCGCCGGCCCCGGTTCCGGCCCGGACGCCGTCACCGGGTGGCCAGCAGGGGGCGCGGCTGGGTGGCCGCCAAGGGGCGCGGCCGAGTGGCCGCCAGGGGGCGCGGTCCGGCGGCGTGGGGCTGCTCGGCGGTCCGGGGCGCCAGGTGGGTGTGGGAGGCGCACGGCCGGGTGGCGTGGAGCCGCTCGGCGGTTCGAGCCGCACGGTGGGTGAGGGAGGCGCACGACCGGGTGGCGTGGAGCCGCTCGGCGGTCCGGACCGCCCGGCGAGCGAGCGAGGCGCACGGCCGGGCGGCCCGGCCGAAGCCGTCGTCGGTCCGGTGGGTGCGGGGCGGGGAGCCGGCGCCGAGCCCGTTCACGGTCTGCGCAACCTCTGTCACCTGCGAAAATGTCGCGGCCACGGTCATGTCGGCGGCCCCTCCCATAATGGGTTGCGGGCCTGCCTGCGACCGGCCCGACCGACTACAGTTTCGTAGACGGTCTACGAAACTGTAGACGACGAACAAGGTGGAGGGCGTTCCATGTCGGAGGCATCACCCGTGCAGCGGCGCCCGTCCGGCGAGCTGGAGGCGAGCGTGCTCGCGGCGCTCTGGGCGGCCGAGAGTCCGCTGAGCCCCGCCGAGGTACAGAGCGCGCTGGGCGGACGGCTCGCCCGCACCACCGTCACCACGATCCTCACCCGGCTGCACGACAAGGGGGCGGTCTCCCGCTCCCGGGCCGGCCGCGGTTTCGCGTACTCACCCATACAGGACTCCGCGGGGCTGACCGCCCGGCGGATGCGCAGTGAGCTCGACAAGCAGGACGACCGCGGCACCGCGCTCGCCCGCTTCGTCTCCCAACTGACCAGCGAGGACGAGCAGTTGCTGCGAACCCTCCTGGAGGGGGCGGGGGACGACGCCCCCGAAGGACCACAGGGCCTGCAGCCCGAATCCGGGACGGGGACGGGGACCGGGACGGGGACCGGGACGGGGACCGAGACCGGGACCGAGACCGGGACCGAGACGGGGACCGAGACCGGGACCGGGACCGCGCCATGATCCTGGCCGTATGGATTCCGCTGCTGATGCCGCTGCTCGCGGTGCCGGCCGCCCGTCGGGCGGCGCAGTCGCTGCCGCCGCGGGCCGCGGCCTGGCTGCTCACCGGCTGCGCCGTCGCGCTGGCCGTCTGCACGGCCACGGCCCTCGGTCTGCTGCTGGCCGCCGGGGCCCTGCGGCTGCCCCCGGTCGCCGCCCTGGGTCATCTCTCCCTGCCGCTGCTCGGCGGCGATCCCGCCGTGACGGTCCCCGCGGCCTGGGCCGCCGCCGGGCTGCTCACCGGCTGCGCGGCCACCGTCGTCCACCGCGCCCGCCGCCACCGCACCGAACTGCGCACCGCCCGCCGGGCCGCCGACGCCCATCCCCGGTCCGGCGACCTGTGCGTCCTCCCGGACCCCGCGCCCGATGCCTACGCCCTGCCGGGCCGGCCGGGACGGGTGGTGGTCACCGCCGGGATGCTGCGGGCGCTGCCCCCGGCCGAGCGGGAGGCCCTGTTCGCCCATGAACGTGCCCATCTCGCGGGCCGGCACCATCTGTTCCTGCTCACCGCCGCGCTGGCCGCGGCCTGCCATCCACTGCTCGGCTCCCTGCGCGCCCCTCTGGCATACGCACTGGAGCGCTGGGCCGATGAAGCGGCCGCGTCCCGGGTGGGCGACCGCCGGGTCACAGCCCGCGCCATCGGCCGCGCCGCGCTGGCCGCCGGCCCGTCCGCCCCGGGACCGCACCGTCCCGGCACCGTCCTCGCGGCAACGGCCGGCCCGGTCCCCCGCCGGGTCGCCGCCCTGCTGTCCCCCGAGCGGGTGCCCGGCCACCCCCCGATACGCCGCGGCTGCTATGGCCGCCGGCTGCTCGCCGCGGCCCTGCTCGCCTGTGTCACCTTCTCCACAGCGGCCGCCCTGGACGCCGCGGCCGATCTGCACGAGACGGTGGAAGTGGCCCAGGGCGAGGCGGCGCACTGACGGTCCGGGAGGTCGGGACGGCCCGGAAGGTCGGGACGGCCGTCGGGACGGCCGGAAGATCGGGACGGTCGTCGGGACGGGCCGGGAGGTCGGGACGGGCCGACACCCGGTACCGGAGCCCGTCCGGTGGCTCAGGGTGGACGGTCCGCGGCATCCGGCGCGGTACGGCGTCCGGGTGACGCGGTACCGCATCACCGGCGAAGCACCGTGCCACGGCCACAATCCGCCGGGCAGTCCCTGGGGGGGGAGACGCTCCCTAGGCGGCATGTCGCCCGTCACCAACGTCCCGGGACAACACACCTAGTCCCCCGGCCCGGTCTCCGTCTGTGCCCCGCCGGCCCCCGTGCCGCTCCCCCTCCCCGTCCCGGTGCCGACCGTGAAGCCCAGGGTGGCGCCCCCTCCGGGGCGGTGGGTGGCGAAGGCGTGGCCGCCGTGGGCGGTGGCGATCTCGCGGACGATGGCGAGGCCGAGGCCCGAGCCGGGCAGGCCGCGGGCGGCCGCGGCGCGGTAAAAGCGGTCGAAGACCCGGAGGAGATCGGCGTCCGCGATGCCGGGGCCGCGGTCGAGGACCTCGACCCGGGCGCCGGTGACCACGACCTCGATCGGCTCTGTGCCGCCCGCGTCGAACTTGGCGGCGTTCTCCAGCAGATTGGTGAGTGCACGGTGCAGCGCGGCGGGCCGGCCCTCGACCACCGCCGGGCGCACGGTCCGTACGGTGATCTCGCGGCCGGTGCGGCGGCGGGCCGAGGCCGCCGCCTTCTCCGCGACCTCGGCCAGGCTCACCTCGGCGAGCGGGTCGTCATCGCGCTGTCCGGCGGCCAGATCCACCAGCTCGTTGACCAGATCGCTGAGTTCACGGGCCTCGCCCGCCAGATCGGTCAGCAGCTCCTCGCGGGCGTCCGACGGCAGCTCGTCGAACCGCTTGAGCAGGGAGATGTTCGTACGGAGCGAGGTCAGCGGGGTGCGCAGCTCGTGGCCGGCGTCCTGGACGAGGCGCTGCTGGTCCTGGACGGCGCTGGCCAGCCGGCCGAGCATGTCGTCGAAGGCCCGCCCGAGCCGGGCGACCTCGTCGCGCCCGGCCACCGGGACCGGGACGTCCAGCCGCCCGTGCTCCGCCACGCTCTCGGCGACCGCGGTCAGCCGCACCAGCCGGCCGGTGATCCGGCGCGCCAGCCACCAGCCGCCCGCACCGGACAGTGCGATGACCCCGCCGGCCAGCAGGGCGGTGCGCTGCTGGAGCGCGGAGAGCAGATCCTCGGTCTCGCTGAACTTCTGGGCGACCTGGACCGCCCCGCGGCCGCCGCCGAGCGCGACGGTCGCGACGTGGTACTCCTCGTCCCCGATGTCCGCCTCCCGCTCCGCGTGCAGACCCGCCCGGTCGTCGTCGGCGATCCGGCGCTCCGCGGCACCGGCCGGGAGCAGCGGGCGCCCCCGCTCCACGATCCGGCCGCCGGCGCCCAGGATCTGGACCTCGGTCCGGCTGGGCCGGGTGAGGTCGTCGCGCGGCCCGTCGTGGTCGGGGTCGGCGGTCGCGTAGTCGGCGGGCCAGAACGGCTTCTCCTGGACCTGGGTGCGCAGATCCCGTACGACCTGGGAGAACACCGACTTCTCATCGACCCGTACCAGCCGGGCCGCGGCGTCGTAGCTGAGGAATCCGACGAGGACGGTCACCGCCGCGGCCCCGGCGGCGAACGCCACCGCGAAGGCGGTCCGCAGACTGGCGGGCCTGCGGGTGCGCACCCAGGCCGCCGACCCGCCGCGCCGCCAGGAACGCAGCCGGGCGCACAGCCGGACCCACAGCCGGCGGCGGCCGGTGCGGGTACCGCTCCCGGCGCGGGTACCGCTCCCGGTGCGGTCGCGGGGCCGGGACACCTCAGTCCTCCCGCAGCACGTAACCGACGCCACGCACCGTGTGGATCAGCGGACGGCTGCCCGGGACATCGACCTTGCGGCGCAGATAGCCCACGTACACCGCGAGGTTCTTCGAGCCAGGACCGAAGTCGTATCCCCAGATCCGGTCGTAGATCGTCGAGTGGTCCAGCACGATCCCGGCGTTCCGGGCCAGCAGCTCCAGCAGCTCGAACTCGGTCCGGGTCAGCTCCAGCTCCCGCTCGCCGCGCCAGGCACGGCGTGAGGGGCCGTCGATCCGCAGATCCGCGGCCTCGACGACACCGCTGTCCGCCACCCGGGTCTCGTACGCCCCGCCCGCGTCCGCGTCCGCCCCGCCGGGCTCGCCGTCGGGACCGGTCCCCGGCCCGCCGTCCTCCGCCCCGGCCGGGCCGGTCGTCGTCCGCCGCAGCAGCGCCCGCAGCCGGGCGAAGACCTCCTCCACCTCGAACGGCTTGACCACATAGTCGTCCGCCCCGGCGTCCAGACCGGCGATCCGGTCCGCGGTCTCGACCCGGGCGGTCAGCATCAGGATCGGGGTGCGGTCCTGCTCGGCCCGCAGCACCTGGCACACCTGGAGCCCGTCGATCCCCGGCATCATCACGTCCAGCAGGATCACATCCGGCCGCTCGCGGTGCGCGGCGGCCAGCGCCTGGATGCCGTCGGCGACGGCGGTGACCTGGTACCCCTCCAAGGTCAGGGCACGCTCCAGCGCGGTACGGATGGGACGGTCGTCCTCGGCGAGCAGTACGGAATGGGTCACCCGGCAAGTCTGCCAAGGGCCCGGCGGTGCGGTGACGGGCGGCCGGTGGGGCGGCGGCTTTCTTACCCGGCTCTCACCCCTGGTTCTTACCGGGCTCTCACCCGGGCCACATGATCGGCTTACCCCGTGGCGACACGGTGGCCCCGTGCCGGACGGGCCGGTCGCGGCGACCGGCCGCGCAGGTACCGGCCGGTCGGAATCATTCGGCACACCTCGGGGAAGACGCCACACCGCATGAAGATCACCCTCCTGCTGCACAACGCTTATGCCATCGGCGGCACGGTCCGCACCACCCTCAACCTTGCCGCCGCGCTCGCCGACCGGCACGACGTCGAGATCGTCTCGATGCTGCGGCACCGCGAGGTCCCGCGGTTCACCGTGGACCCCCGGGTGCAGCTGGTGCCGCTGGTGGACACCCGGGTCGGCAGCGAGGACATGGCCCATCCGCTGTTCGGTGAGCCCGCGCGGGACTTCCCGCTCGCCGAGAGACGGCACCACCAGTACAGCCGGCTGGTCGACGTCCGCGCCGCGGAGCTGCTGCGCAGCACCGACGCGGACGTGCTGATCGGCACCCGTCCCGGCATCAATGTCTACCTGGCCCGGTTCGGCCCGCGCCGGGCGCTGCGGATCGCCCAGGAGCACCTCCGGCACGAGGCACACAGCAAACGGCTCCGCACCGAACTCGCCCGCCATTACCGGACGTTGGACGCCGTGGTCACCACCACCGAGGCGGACGCCGCCGTCTACCGCGCACGGATGCCACTGCCCGGCGTACGGGTCCTGGCGGTGCCCAACATCGTGCCCGCGCCGGCCGGCCCGCCGTCCGACGGGACCTCGAAGGTGATCGCGGCGGCCGGCCGGCTGGTCCGCGGAAAGCGCTTCGACCTGCTGATAGAGGCGTTCTCCGCGGTCGCCGCCAAGCATCCCGACTGGCAGCTGCGGATCCACGGCGGCGGCACCGAGCGGGCACAGCTCCAGGGGCTGATCGACGGACTCGGGCTGAGCGGACAGGCGGAGCTGACCGGGCCGCGGTCGCCGATCGAAGCGGAGTTCGCCAAGGCGTCGATCGTCGCCTCGGCCTCGGACGCCGAGTCGTTCGGCATGACCCTCGTCGAGGCGATGCGCTGCGGAGTGCCCGTCGTCAGCACCGACTGCCCGCTGGGCCCGGCCGAGATCATTCACGACGGTACGGACGGGCTGCTGGTGCCGCGCGGCGACGGCCGGGCGCTGAGCGGTGCCCTGCTCACCCTCATCGAGGACCCCGAGCGCCGCCGCACGATGGCCGAGCGCGCGCGGGAGAGCTCGCACCGCTACGACCCGGAGCCGATCGCCGAGCGCTATCAAGACCTCTTCGGGGAGCTGCGGTCGACGCGCGGGCGGCGGGCCTGGCAGCGCATTGTGGCGCGGTCCCGCGCCCGCGCACGACGGCTGCTGCGACGCGCCCTGCGGCGCTGAAACGACCGCCCCGGCCGGCCGGGCCGGTCCGGTGCGCGAGCCCGGCCCCGCGTCAACTTGACCGCAGCGCAAGGAACTTCCCGTCCACGATCTGGCGTCTCCGGTAGCGAACATGCTGAACTGCTGGAACGAAACTGAATCGCACGGAACGCGGAAACGCTGGATCACCGCACCGGAACACGAAAACGCCGCATCACCGAACGCCCGGAACCCACTGCAACGCAGTTGACGCTTCGAGCAGTTGACGCTTCGAATCCGCAGGTCCGACGGCAGGAGGCCGCTCATGCTGCACGGTGTCGATGTCAGCTCCTACAACACCTCGTATTCCACCGCGGGGCTGGACTTCGTTTTCGTCAAGGCCACCGAAGGCCGCTCCTACCTCAACCCGCACCAGTCCGCGCAGGCGTCAAAGGCACGTAAAGCAGGCTGTGTGGTCGGTTTCTACCACTTTCTGTGGCCGGGAAATATCGCCGCCCAGGCGAAATACTTCGTCGAGAAGTGCGCCTCCGTCCAGGGCGACCTGCTGGCCTGCGACTGGGAACGCACCGGCGAGGGGACCTATGCGAGCAATGCACAGAAGGACCAGTTCCTCGTCGAGGTGAAGAAGCTGCGCCCCACACACCGGGTGATGCTCTACTGCAACCGCGATTTCTGGCTCAACCACGACACCACGTCCTACGCGGCCGACGGCCTGTGGATCGCCGACTATGTCTCCGCCGGGCATCCGCGGATCAAGGCGAAGTGGCGCATCCATCAGTACACCGACCGGCCGCTGGACAAGGACGTCGCGGACTTCTCCAGCAAGGCCGCCCTCAAGAAGTGGGCGCACCCGGCATAAGGTTTCCTCTCAGCACGCGTGTTCGGGTCGCCGGGCACCGCACGTAGGCAGCGGAGGAACGCTGCGTACGCGGCACAGGAACAGCGCGTCACGACCCCCGCACGACGCAGCACGAGAACCAGAGGAGCAGCCGTGACCGACCCGGCGTCCAAGACCCTGCAGCAGGAGATCGCCCGGGATCTCCAGGTGACCGCGTCCTTCGACGCCGAGCAGGAGATCGAGCGCCGGGTGACCTTCCTCACGGAGCGGCTGACCTCCACGGGCCTGCGCTCGCTGGTCCTGGGGATCAGCGGCGGCGTCGACTCCACGACCACGGGCCGGCTCTGCCAGCTCGCCGTGGAGCGGGCCCGCGCCGCCGGGCACGACGCGACGTTCTACGCGATGCGGCTGCCGTACGGCGTCCAGGCGGACGAGAAGGACGCCCAGCGGGCGCTGGAGTTCATCCGGGCCGACCGGGAGCTGACCGTCGACATCCGCCCGGCGAGCGACGCGGCGCTGCAGGCCGCAGTGGACGGCGGGCTCACCTTCCGCGACGCCCACCACCAGGACTTCGTCCAGGGCAACATCAAGGCCCGGCAGCGCATGATCGCGCAGTACGCGGTCGCGGGGGCCCACGACGGCCTGGTCGTGGGCACCGACCACGCGGCCGAGGCGGTCTCCGGCTTCTTCACCAAGTTCGGCGACGGCGCGGCCGATGTGGTGCCGCTCACCGGGCTGACCAAGCGCCGGGTGCGCGCCGTGTCGGCGGTGCTGGGCGCCCCGGAGGAACTGGTCCACAAGGTTCCGACGGCCGACCTGGAGACCCTCGACCCGGGCAAGCCGGACGAGGACGCGCTCGGCGTGAGCTACGACCAGATCGACGACTTCCTGGAAGGCAAGCCGGTCGACGACGCGGCCGCCCAGGCCATCGTCCGCCGCTACCGCCTCACCGACCACAAGCGGGCGCTGCCGATCGCTCCGTGAGAGGCAGCGCTCCGTGAGGAGCAGCGCTCCGTGAGGAGCAGCGCTCCGTGAGGAGCAGCGCTCCGTGAGGAGCAGCGCTCCGTGAGGAGCAGCGCTCCGTGAGGAGCAGCGCTCC
>NZ_JBEZHQ010000025.1:0-90429 GCF_040650675.1 Streptomyces sp. NPDC048637 | reverse complement strand
GCAGCGCTCCGTGAGGAGCAGCGCTCCGTGAGGAGCAGCGCTCCGTGAGGAGCAGCGCTCCGTGAGGAGCAGCGCTCCGTGAGGAGCAGCGCTCCCCCGCCCCCTCCCCCTCTCCCCCTTCGGGGGAGGGGGCGGGGGTGGGTTCGGGGGTGGGGGGAGCAGCAGCCCGCCACCAGAGCCTCAGCGGCCTCCACACCTCACAGGCGCCACTCCCGCCGCCCCCGCACCTTCCGCCGCCACCCCGTCCTGTCATGCCCCGGCTAGGGGACCGTCACCATCCCGGTGCTAAATCGTGGGTGTGAGCGGGCATGCATCCGGCCATGGGAAGCCGCGAAGTGCGATCGGAAGATCAACTGTCAGTGGGGCCGCCTACGCTCCGAGGCATGGGTTACGCAAACCTGCGCGAACTCCAGACCGCGCTGACCACCGCCTCCGACCTTGCCTCCGCCCTGCAGTCCGCGCCCACCCGGCGCGATGCAGACCAGCTTGTCGACGTCCTCCGGCAAGCGCTGACCGCCGCCGGCTCGCTGGGCGCGGAGACCGGCCCGACCGGCTGCGCCCTGCATCCGCACGGTGCGGTCGACCCGTTGTACGGCGACCCGGAAGATCCTCTTCCGCCGGGCTACGGGAAGTGCCTGCTCTGCAACGACCGCCGGCGCCGGGCGGACGCCCACCCTCCGCACATCCGCCCGCATGCCCGCCCGCATCCGCGCTGGCGGCGACGGATGAGCGCCTAGGTGTGTTGTCCGGCCGATCATGTGTGGAGCCAGATGACTAGGGCTGCCGCGGGCCGCCCGCCGCGGGGGTGCCCTCCCGCAGGCAGGGCGGCCTGACTGTCGGTCTTCTCCGGGATCGTGTGCCGGATGCCGTGCCTGCGCGGGTGGTGGTGGCACGGTCCGTTGCTGTGGGCCTTGTCGGCGGCCAGGCTGCCGGGCGTCTTTCGGGGTCGGCCGACGCGGGACGTGGGACGCGGATCTTCTCCAGCACGAGTTCGAACTGGGTGCAGTCCGCCTGATGCCCGAGCCGACGGCCCAGGCCGGCGGTGGTCGCATGATCGGGCGAACAGGTCCGGTACAGGCCGCCCGGGGCAACCCGCATGTGTCGTGCCCCGGCCGCAGCGCGCCGGCGCCCCCGGCTCAGGGCGCGGTGGCTTCCCAGGCCGCCTTGATCATCCGGAAGACCTCGTCCACCGTGGCTCCCGGATCGTCCGCCCGGCAGGCCAGCGCGTAGGCGTCGATGGCGAACCGCGCGGTCGCCCGGCAGGCCGTCGCACTCCGGGACAGGTGGGGGTCGGCGGTCAGCGCCGCTGCCAGCGCCTGCGCGTGACACAGGCTCATCGACTCCTCGTATTCCCGCAGGGCGGGTGATCCCTCGATCATGCGTCGGACGGGGGCGCTGCCCTCCGCCGTGCAGTGCCGCACCAGGGCCTGGACCTCGCGGTGCAGCGCCGGGATGAGCGGCTCGTGCGGAGGCCGGTCGGTTACCGCCCGCGTGAGGCGCTGCTCGAAGTCCTGGTCGCGCTCGAACACCAGGGCCTCCTTTGAGGCGAAGTGAGCGAAGACCGTGGTGACGGCCACGTCGGCCTCGGCCGCCACGTCACGGATGCCCACGGCGTCGTACCCGCGCTCCAGAAAGAGCCGCAGCGCGGTGTCAGCGATCTTCTGACGGGTCGCGGCCTTCTTGCGTTCGCGGCGTCCGGACGGCTCGGTCACGCGCTGACACTACCAGGTATGAATCCCTAACCGTTGTGAAGTCCTAACGGTTAGGGCTATCTTCGCCGCATGAGGAAAATCAATTTCGCCGAGTTCGGCGGTCCCGAGGTCCTGCAACTGGTGGAAGCCGAGGAGCCCCACGCCGGCCCCGGTCGGATACGCATCGCCGTGCGGGCGGCGGGTGTCAACCCCGTCGACTGGAGGATCCGGGAGGGCCAGGTCCTGGGAGCCCATCCGGTCGAGCTGCCCGCCGGGGTCGGCCTGGACGCCGCCGGGGTGGTGGATGAGGTCGGCGAGGGCGTCGAAGGGGTCGAGGCCGGCGACCGCGTGTTCGGCGAAGGCGCCGACACGTACGCCGAATTCGCCGTGCTGTCGGCCTGGGCCCGGATGCCCGAGGGACTGGCCTTCGAGGAGGCGGCCGGGTACCCGTCGGTGGTGGAGACCGCGCTGCGCATCATCCGCGAGGTCGGCGTGCGGCCCGGGCAGACGCTGCTGGTCAGCGGCGCGTCCGGCGGCGTCGGGTCGGCGGTGCTGCAGATCGCCCGCGAGCGCGGCATCACGGTGATCGGCACGGCCGGGGCTGCGAACCAGGACTACCTGCGCGGCCTGGGCGCCCTCGCCACGACCTACAACGAGGGCTGGGTCGAACGGGTGCGGCACCTGGGCCGGGTCGACGCGGCCCTCGACCTGGCCGGCTCGGGCGTGATCCGCGAACTCGTCGAGCTGACCGGGGACCCGCGCAAGGTCGTCTCCATCGCCGACCTCGGTGCGCCGCAGCTGGGCGTCCGGTTCTCCGGCGTGGCCGGGAGCGTGCCGGACGCGCTCGCCGAGGCCGTCGACCTCATCTCCCGGGGCAGGCTCCACATCCCGGTCGAGAAGTCGTACTCGCTCACCGAGGCAGCGGCGGCGCACACTGACAGCCGCGCCGGCCACACCCGGGGGCGCCGGGTCCTGGTCGTCTGAGCCGCCGCCCGCCCGGCGTCCCGCGCCGAACGGCCGGTCACCAGCGGGTGGTGAAGCGGCGTCGGACGAAACCGGGGCGGTTACGCCTCGCCCACCAGGGCGACGGCGGGGTGATCTCGATCCAAACGAACCTGTCTGGCCGTGGGTGACACCAAGGCAGTCCTTGACGCGCACGAGTGCAGCTCGTCCGTCAGCAAGCTCGGATACGACCTGCGCCACACCTGCCTGACGACCTGGCTCAACAACGAGATCCCACCGGCCGGGTCGCGAAGCACTTCTACGTCACTTGACGGATGTATCACCCGCTGCATGGCCATACAGTGCGGCCAACTCGAACCTCAGGGAACCATGAGGCGGGTAAAGGATCAGCTCTGCGTCACGAACGCTGAGTCGGTCCACATCGCACCTCCCCATCGCACCTCCCACAGGGTCCGGAAATCTACCCTGCGTCCTCGAATCAACCAGCAAGGACGGCTTGCGGGGCGGGGCGGGGAAGGGAGATGCGGTGTTGATCACGTCACCACACGAAGATTCCGGACTGCACGTGACCAGCCGCACCCGTAGCGGCACTGGGATCGTGACATCCCCGCGCACCGCAACAACTGCCCACGCGGACACGGAAGGCGACGGCAGCACCTCTGCAAGCATGAGGTTCTGAGTCTCCCGGGAAAGCTGGGCACGGGCCTTGCCGACCAATTACGCCCGCCCATTGGTCGGCGTTCGACCGGTCACTACGGGCACCCGATACCCGATTTCCAGGTTCTCCAGACGAGAAGCAGGAGGCTTCCCCCGGCCTGGGAGTTACGGCTGCAAATAGCTGAGGCCCACGCCCTGGCGGGTTCGCCGAGCGGCCCCCTCGATCCGAGCGGGGCAGTGCGACGGCCCGTCACTGCGATACGGCCTTGCCGATTGTCGTGACGAGTTCATCCGTTCACTCATAGCGGTGACTCCTGCAAGTGTGTCACTGCGCGAGCGAGCCCTCTCATCAGCACTTCTCAGTGGGAGATTCGCAATGAAAGCGAAAAGGGTTATCACCGCGCTCATTGGAGCCATAGGACTGGTCCTGGGCATGGTCATTTTTGCGCCAGGCCCGGCTGTTGCCGTGGATCCGTCCCCCTGGGGGAATCCAAAGACCGGCGTATACATCTATTCAAACGTCCGGGAGGCAGTGGGTAATTACTCATTGCAGGATACATACCCTGGTGATTCCGACGTGGGAATCACGTTTCCGTCGTTCCGGGGCCCGACAAACAATTGGCCCCGTCTCGGCTATCATCGGTGGGATCTCATTCCCGGCGATCGTGACGATGGAGCCTTCCTGATCCGCAACGTAGCAACGGGGCTGTATCTGAATCAGTCGGGTGGGACTAGTGGCGATCCGGTCCCTTGGGTCCTTGCCCCAGCGAAGAGCTTCGAAGGCTACCGGATCCAGCAGGCGGCCAGGAACAGTGAAGGCGGATTGGTTCTTTACGACAGCTGCTTGACGAGTGCCGAATCCGGCAACGAAACCTTCCGCAAGGTGACGGTGGAATCTTGTCGCGATAATCGAAAGGACCAGTCGTTTACACTGCCGAAGTACAACGACACGAATCAGCCGGAATATGATTACTCTGGTCTGCCACTCTTGACTGATGCCGGAGCCGCCAATCTCCGGGACAGCGAGCAGCAGGCGCTGAGCAAGAACGTCGTCAGAGTCTGCAATCACGGTGCGTACGTCAGTTACGCAAACGTCAAGTACACCGTGAAAGGGGCCGACGGCGCGGTCACGACCAAGGATTGGGACACTGACCGCTTGTACGCTGGAGACTGCATAAACCTTGAAGTCCCTGCGGGATACATTACGGGCAACATCCAGATGCACGTCGAGGATGGAGCAAACTGCGGGGAACACGGCGGCGGATTCCTCATCGGCGACCCGGAATACAATAACTGCAGCCTCATGGGCGGCATATACACTTTCTCCGGCCCGCACGCAGACATCCTCTATGAGATGCAAGGCACGTCCTGCTATCCCACTTCCTGGAGCGAAACCAGCTACAAGAGCATGGTCAAGGAAACGCAGGACACCCCTCCCCGGGTCGGATGCCCTGACTACAGCCACTACTTCTTTGGAGGACTCAGCGACCCGATAATGGCTGGCCTAACTGCAATGAAGAGTGTATGTGGCGCCGTCGGAGTGTTCTTCCCCCCGGCCAAACTTCTCTGCCTGGGCTGAAGGACAAACACACCGTCAAGCCGCCGACGGTCTGAGAAGACTGGCCCCGACCGATCACTCCCCCCATCGGTCGGGGCCCCGGGTGCCCGGGACGGCCCCGATGGGCCAAGCAGGACTACCATCCGCGCATGCGACCTGCCAGATACAGCGATGAGGATCTAGAGCAGCACTCCCTCCGGCGACGGGTGCCCGACGACGGGCAGCGGTCCGGGTTCGAGCATGACGTCGACCGGATCCTGTACTCGACGCAGTGGCGGGCGCTGGCCGGCAAGAGCCAGGTGGTGGCGAGCGCCGAGCTGGGCGCGTATCACACCCGGCTGACGCACTCGATGAAGGTCGCTCAGCTCGGCCGGAGGATGGCGGAGCGCCTGGAGCGGCAGTACGGCGGGCCGAATCCGGCGCTCGTCGAGGCGGCGTGCATGGCCCATGACATCGGCCATCCGCCGTTCGGGCACGCGGGTGAGCTGGCGCTGCGCGCCACGATGGACGAACTGCACTTCGCGGACGGCGTGCTGGACAGCTTCGAGGGCAATGCGCAGACCCTGCGGGTCCTGACCTTCCTCGCCGCCCACAAGTACCCGGGCCACCGCGGGCTGCATCTGTCCCGCGCCTGTCTGGACGCCGCCACGAAGTATCCGTGGGAGCGGGCGCCCGTCGACCAGGACCCGGCGCGGCATGTGAAATGGGGCGTGTACGTCGCCGACCGGGAGGCGTTCTCCTGGGTGCGGGCCGGCCGTACGGACTCCGCCGTACCGGTCGAGGAGCAGGTCATGGACTGGGCGGACGATGTCACCTACGCCTGTCATGACGTCGAGGACTTCTACCGCACGGGCCTGATCCCGCTGGCCGCGCTGTTCCCGCCGGACGGCGCCGCGGGCGGCGAGACCGAGCGGGAGATCCGCCGCTTCCTGGACTATGTCGAGGCCAAGCGGGCGCGGGCGGGCGAGGCCTTCGACCGGGCGGCCGCGCTGGTGATGATGGAGGACATCGGCAAGCGGCTGGCGGTACCCGCCCCGTACAGCGGCAGCCACGAGGACGCGGTGGCGGTCAACCGCCGCACCGCCGATCTGATCTCGTACTTCACCCGTGGCATCGAGCTGGAGGTGGGCGGCGCGGCGGCGATCCGCTACGGGGCGCAGCTGGTGATCCCGCCGGACCGGCGGGCCGCCTGCGATCTGCTCAAGGAGCTGGTGTGGTGCTACGTCATCGACCGCCCGGCGCTGGCCACTCAGCAACACGGCAAGCGGCGGGTGGTGAGCGAGCTGCTGCGCTGGAGCCATGACGCACCCGAGCTGCTGCCGCCGGACCGCGCCGAGGAACTGACGCTGCACGGCGACCGGCTGCGGGCCGCCGCGGACCATGTCGCCTCGCTGACCGAGGACCAGGCGCTGGCCCTCCACCGGCGGCTGTCCGGCACGGGCCTGGGCTCGGTCAACGACAACGTGTGGCTGTAAGGCGGCCGGGGAACGGGGCCGGGAGGACGGGGGCCGGGGCCGGGAGGCCGGGGACCAGGGCCGGGAGGACAGGGACCAGGGCCAGGAGGACGGGGGCCGGGGCCGGGAGGACGGGCCATGTGGTGCCCCGTCTCCCGCCGCCGCCCAGGAGCGCTCCGGTGCGCCCCTCGACGTCCCGTTCCCGTCCCGCGGCTTCCGTTCCCGCCCCGCGGCCATCCGGCCCCGCCCCGGGCTGTCCGGTCCCGCCCGGGGCTATTCGGTACCGTCCCGCTGCTTCTTGTCCGGCCGTAGCGCGAACCGGCCCAGCACCCCGGCGACGACCAGCGCGGCCACCGCAATCAGCACGGCGTCGGGGACACCGTTGCCGATCCGCGTCGCCCACTCCTCGGCCCGGAATTCGCTGTCCGCGTCGAGAATTCCGGGCAGCGCGCTGGTCCCGTTGAAGCGCAGGAACAGCACGCCGATACCGATGAAGAACACCCCGGACAGCAGCGAGGTGGTGTGCAACCGCAGCTTGCCGAGGGTGAATTCACGGCCCCGCAGCCAGCCCCGGGTGCCCAGCTTGCAGCGGTCCCACAGCAGTGCCAGCACGAACAGCGGCAGCGCCATGCCCAGCGCGTAGACGGCGAGCATCGAGGCGCCGTACACCGGGGAGCCGCTGACCGCCGTCACCGTCAGCACCGCGCCGAGGATCGGGCCCGCGCAGAAACCGGCCAGGCCGTAGACACAGCCGAGCAGAAAGGTGGAGACGGCCGACCGCGGGGTGATCCGCGCGGCGGCGGCCTGGGCGCGCCGGGAGGCGAAGCCCAGGCCGAGGATCTGGGCGAGCCCCATCGCGATGACGACCCAGCCGCCGACGGTGATCAGCGCATCGCGGTGACCGTTGAACAGCCGGCTGGCCGCTGTACTGGCCGCGCCGAGCGGCACCAGTGTGGTGGCCAGTCCCAGATAGAACACGCCGGTACGGGCCACCAGTCGGCCGGGCGTGGACAGGGAGTACGCGAAGAACGCCGGCAGCAGCAGGGCGCTGCACGGGCTGAGCAGGGCGAGCGCGCCGCCCAGGAACGCCGCGAGGTAGCCGATGTCGGTCATTTGCCGGCTCCCTTGGCCGCCGTGCCGTGCTTCGCCCGTGCCGCCGCCTCCTCGATGGCCTGGGCGAAGACCTCCTGGGGCTGGGCGCCGGCCACCGGACGGCCGTTGACCAGGAAGGACGGTGTGGACTGCACCCCGAGCTGGTAGCCCTCGTCCTGATCCTTCTTCAGCGCCCGCTCGGCGTCCTTGCTGTTCAGGTCGGTACGGAACTTGTCGAGGTCGTCCACGCCGCTCTCCCGGGCCATGTCGACGAGCTTGTCCTCGGCGAGCGCCGCGCCCTTACGGGTCTTGGCGTACAGCTCGTCGTGCAGCTGCCAGAACTTGCCCTGCTGCCCGGCGGCCCAGGAGGCGCGGGCGGCCCGCTCGGAGTGCGCGCCGAAGACGGTGAAGTTGCGGAATTCGATGCGCAGGGTGCCCTTGTCGACGAACTTCTTGATCAGGCCGGGCTGGGTCTCCCGGGTGAAGCGGCCGCAGAACGAGCACTGGTAGTCGGCGTATTCGACGAGGACCACCGGGGCGTCCTTCTTGCCGATGGCCAGCGGGTCGCCGTCCGCGCGCCGGCTGGTCCGCTTGGCGAGGTCGTCGAACATCTTCTGCTGGGCGGGGTCCTCCTGGGCTTCGGTGGAGGCGGCGGCCTCGGGTGCGTCGGTGCGGCCGGTGTCGCGGTCGCCCTCGGCGGACGAGCCGACGGCGATGGCGATGGCGATCAGGGCGACGACGAGGGCGACGACCGCGCCGACGGCGGCCAGTTTGCGGGTGGGAGAGGCGGAAACGGGCATGCGGAAGCTCCAGACGTACGGAGGGGGAATTCGGGCCTTGTGCGTCGGGGCAGCGGCCTATATCCGCAGTACGGGGAGGAGCGCGGTGTGGTCGACGGCGGACGCGCTGTCCGTCGGTGGGCGGGCCAGCGCGCACTGCGCGGGCAGATCCGCGGCGAGCGGCCCCGCGCCGGTGGTGGCGGGGGCGAGCGGCTCACCGCGGTGCGGTGCGGGCAGCGGGGCGGACTCGTCGGGCCCCGGCGCATGCCGGCCCGAGCACCTCTTGGGCGCCTGGGCGACGGCGAGGGGCGCGGCAGTGTCGAGCCGCGGGCCGCTGTGGGCGGCGGCCGGGCGCGCGGTGGCGGTCCCGTCCGCTGGGCGCGCGGTGGCGGTCCCGTCCGCCGGGCCCGTGGCGTCCGCAGCAGCCGCGGGAGAAGCGTCGGCCGCGGGAGGCGCGTCGGCCGCCCGCCAGGCCGCCGTGGCCGTCGCCGCCCGGCCCGCCAGCCAGGCCTGGTCGCCGCCGATCCGGCACAGCATCGGCCCGAAGGTGACGGCGAGGAGGAGCAGCAGCGTCAGCGCGGCCGACCGGCGCACATGGTGCATGTCCCTCCCTCTCCGTACCTGGCGCGAGCATGAACAACCCATCCTACGGATCGTCGCCGCGCGAGCGGAGCACCGCGGGGCCCCGGCGCCTGTCGTGGGCCTCCGGCCCGCCCGGGGCCGGGGCACGGCGCTCAGCGGTCGGCGATCCGCATCTCGAACCAGGTGGTCTTGCCGCGCGGCAGCAGATCCACGCCCCAGCGTTCGGAGAGCGTGTCGACGAGGAAGAGCCCGCGGCCGCTGAGGTCCATCTCCTGCACCGGCATGAGACACGGCAGACCGCGGGACGGGTCGCGCACCTCGATACGGATCCAGCCACGGCGGCGGAGCATCCGCAGCCCGAAGGTGCGGGCGCCGGTGTGCCGTACGGCGTTGCCGACGAGCTCGGAGACGAGCAGGACGGCGTGCTCGGCGAGCTGGGGCGTCAGGGACCACTGCTTGAGGAGGACGGCGGCGGTCAGCCGGCGGGCGATACCGGCGGACTGGGGACGCGAGGGGAGCCGGACCTCGCCGAGGGCCGACTCGCCGGCCGTTTCGGGGGCCGCGGACACCGGTCTGCGGGGAGCCGGCGCCCGGTCCCGGTCGGCGCCGGGGATGCCCCATCGCGCGGCGGC
This sequence comes from Streptomyces sp. NPDC048637, assembly GCF_040650675.1. Classification (NCBI taxonomy): domain Bacteria; kingdom Bacillati; phylum Actinomycetota; class Actinomycetes; order Kitasatosporales; family Streptomycetaceae; genus Streptomyces; species Streptomyces sp. NPDC048637. Next base: position 81,021 of record NZ_JBEZHQ010000025.1, on the reverse strand, counting down.
CGGATCGCTCCGCGGCCGCGGCTGCTCCATTCCTTCGAGGCCCGCCATGCCCCCCATCATGGCTGCTACTTGACGGTCACGGGGGTGGAACCGACGGAATCCGCTGTCCGGAATCGCCGGTTCCATCCCGCCGCGGAGACATATGCCAACGGCAGTTAAGGTTCCGGCTCGCACCGGCTGACCTGCAACGACACGCGACATACGCGGGGCCGGCGGAAGGCCTCAACAAGGCTGCCTTAAGGCGCAATTAAGTGGTACATCATTCCCCCACAAGGGGCATCGCGTCCCGGCCAAACCCCAGAGGCCCCGTCAATACCAGTTGTTTCAGCGGAACTTGGCCTTGCCGGGACCTTCCTCGACGAAGCTGCGCATGCCGGTCTCCCGGTCCTCGGTCGCGAACAGCCCCGCGAACCAGTTGCGTTCAATGGTGAGACCGGTGTCGATGTCCGTCTCCAGGCCCGCGTCGACGGACTCCTTCGCGGCCCGCAGCGCCAGCGCGGGGCCGGCCGCCAGCCGCGCCGCCCAGGCGTGCGCCTGCTCGTAGACCTCGGCGGCCGGCACCACCCGGTCGACCAGACCGAGGGTCAGCGCCTCGTCGGCCTTCACCTGACGGCCGGTGAAGATCAGGTCCTTGGCCCTGGACGGGCCCACCAGCCGCGCCAGGCGCTGGGTGCCGCCGGCCCCGGGGATGAGCCCCAGCAGGATCTCCGGCTGGCCGAGCTTGGCGTTGTCGGCCGCGATCCGGAAGTCGGCACAGAGCGCCAACTCACAGCCGCCACCCAGCGCATAGCCGGTGATCGCGGCGACCACCGGCTTGGGGATCCGGGCCACGGCGGTGAACGCGTCCTGCAGGCCCTTGGACCGCACGACCATGGCCGCGTGGTCCATGACCTGCATTTCCTTGATGTCCGCGCCGGCCGCGAACACCTTCTCACCGCCCCAGATGACGACGGCGCGGACGTCGTCGCGACGGGTGGCCTCCTCGGCCAGCTCGCGCAGCCGGTCCTGGGTGGCGATGTCCAGTGCGTTCATCGGCGGACGGTCCAGGCGGATGGTGCCGACGCCGTCGGCGACCTCAAGATTCACAGTCATGCCGGAAGGTTAGTACGCGTTAACGCCGTCGGGCCCGGTGCACTCGGTCACAGTGCAGCGGGCCCGGTCGCCTTCCGGCCGTCCTACTGAGCGGCCTTCCACTTCTCCCAGGAGAGGTTCCAGTCGCTGAAGCCGTTGTCCGGCTGGATCGTTTCGTCGTGCGAGTTCTTGACGACGACCACGTCGCCGATGACGGAGTTGCGGAAGAACCACGCCGCCGGGGTGGAGCTGTCGCCGCCGCCGCGCTGGTCGAACAGGCCCACACAGCCGTGGCTGGCGTTCCGGCTGCCGAAGGCCGCGCGGCCCGACCAGTAGTTGCCGTGGAGGAAGGTGCCGGACGTGCTCAGCCGCATCGCATGCGGCACGTCCTTGATGTCGTACTCCCCGCCGAAGCCGACGGTGTCCCCGTTCATCCGCGTCACCAGGTGCTTCTCGCTGATCACCATCTTGCCGTTGTACGTCTCGGTGCCCGGCGCGCCCGAGGTGATCGGAATGGTCCTGATCGTCTTTCCGTCGCGGACCACGGTCATCTGCTTCGACTTGGCGTCGACCGTGCTGACCTGGCTGCGGCCGATGGTGAACGAGGCCTCCTTGGCCTGGGTGCCGTAGACACCGGGCCGGCCCTCGACTCCGTTGAGGTCGAGTTTGAGGGTGACCTTGGTGCCGGACGCCCAGTACTTCTCGGGGCGGAAGTCGAGCCGGTCGTTGCCGAACCAGTGGCCCTCGATGGGGACCGACGGCTCGGCGCTGACCTTGATGGCGTTCTCGACGGCCTCGGGGTCCGTGATACCGCGGGTGAAGCGGATCGAGACCGGCATGCCGACGCCGACCCGCTGGCCGTTCTCGGGGCTGTACTGGCCGATGAAGGTGTTCTTGGGGACGAGTGTGGTGAAGCCGGAGTGCTCGGCGGCCTCCCGGCCCTGACCGTCCACCGCTATCGCGTCGACGGTGTACTTCGTCGAGGCGCCCAGATGGCCGCTCGGCTTCCACACGGCGCCGTGGCCGGATATCTTCCCGTCGACCTCATTGCCCTTGCCGTCCTTGACCTTGACGGACTTGAGCCTGCCCTTCTGGGCGGTCACCTTCAGCGCACCGCTGGTGGCGACGTCGTCCGCGCCGTCCTTGGGCGCTATCGTGACGGCGGCCTGCGAGGCGTCCTTGCCCCCGCCCGCCTTACCGGCCTTCTTGTCGTCACCGTCATCGCCACCACACCCCGTCACCAGCAGCAGCGTGGCGGCGAGCAGCACGGCGAGCGGGCCTCCGCCCCTGTGTGACCACCGACGCCGGCGAGCCGGCACCCCCGAATTCGGCTGGACGTTCACGACTGGCCCCTTTTCCCCTCGCACGGCCCGCGGTCCCCCGCGCGCGACTGCGGACAGCCGCGCGCTTGCCGTTAGATAACCACACCGCGGTGACAGTGAACTCCCCGTGAATGTCACTGTTTAGTCCCAAGTGCGAGGGTGGTGCGGAGCGCTCGTTCCGGCGCGCCTGCCCCGGATCAGTCCAGCGCGGACCCGGCCCGCCACAGCGTCCACGGCAGGTTCCAGCCACCGAGGCCGTTGTCCGGCGCGACCGTGCGCTCCGGGGAGTTGTGCACCACCACGGTGTCGCCGAGGATCGACTGGCCGAAGAACCAGCCGGCCGGGGTGTTCGGGCCGCCGCCCCTGATGTCCTTGAGCCCGACGCAGCCATGGCTGGTGTTCACACCGCCGAAGACCTCGGGCGGCGCCCAGTAGTTGCCGTGGAGGAAGGTCCCCGACCTGGTGAGGCGCATGGCGTGCGGCACGTCCGGGATGTCGTACTCGCCGCCGAAGCCGACGGTGTCACCGTCCATCCGCGTCATCGAATGGCGCTCCAGGATCACCATCCGCCCGTTATAGGTGGGGTTCTCGGCGTCGCCCGCGGTGACCGGCAGCACCGCCACGACCCGGCCGCCGCGCCGCACGGTCATGGTGTGCCGGGCGGCGTCGATGGTGCTGACCTGGTCCCGGCCCACCCGGTAGCGGACGGTTCTGCGCTGGGTCCCGTAGGCGCCCGGTGCGCCCTTCACCCCGCGCAGCCGCAGCTGCACGGTGATCTGGGTGCCCGGCCGCCAGCGCTCACGGGGCCGGAAGTCCAGCCGCCGGTGACCGAACCAGTGGGCGGCGATCTCGACGCCGGGGCGGGCGCTGACCTGGACGGCGCGTTCGACGGCCGCGCGGTCGGCGATCGGCCGGTTGAAGACCATCGAGAAGATCAGGCCGGTGCCGACGGTGGCGTCGCGCTGGGGCGAGAAGTGGCCGACGAAGCGGCGGGCGGGCGCGGAGGTGGTGAAGGTGGTGTGGCGCGCGAAGCGATGGCCCGCGCCGTCCAGCGCCACCGCGTCGACGGTGTACTTCGCACCGAGTTGGAGGCGTCCGGGCGCGGGCCGCCAGGTCATTCCGTCCGGCGAGATCCGCCCGGCGACGGACTGCTGGCCGGCCTCACCGGTCCGGCTGACCTCGACCCGCTCCAGCCGCCCCGCCGGCACCCGGACCTCGAACCGCCCGTCGGCCCGTACGCCGTGCGCGCCGTTGTGCGGGACGATTCTGATCGTTTCCTCCGGGGAGCGTGGTTTGCCGCCGACGAAGGCCTCCGGATCCCCGCAGCCGGCCAGTGCCGCGGCGCCGGTGAGCCCGGCCAGGACGACGAGGGCGACGCGGGTGCGGCGGGCCGCCACGCCACGGGCCGCCCGCACCACCACGCGCCGGGCCGCCCGGCCGCCCGCCCGGTCCGGCAGCCGGCCCCGCACACGGGCTCTGCCGCGGCGCTTCGCTCGGTCCTCTGCTCGGTCCTGCTGATGGGCGGTCATATACCGGATTGTGACGGATGACGCCCGGGTTGGGAGGTATGCCGCGTAACGGAATGTCACGGACAGAACGGAGCGGAGTGCGGAGCCTCCCACGGGAAGCGTGCGGCAACGCCCGGTTGCGGGAAGAACAACGGGGAGGGCGGACACCTGCACGGCCGGGACTCCCCAGCGCACGCCGGGAGGTTCCCCGTGCCGGGGACCCACCGCCCGACCGAGCCATGAGCCGCAGGAGGCGGGCACGTGTCGAGCGCACCCGAGCAGGAGGCAGTGGCGGACGAACCACTCGCCCCACCCGCGGAGATCCGTCCCGGCAGTCCCACGCCGCTGGGGGCCCGGTACCGCACCGGCCCCGATGGCATCGCCGGTACCAACTTCGCCCTGTGGGCGGGCGGCGCCGAGGCCGTCGAGCTGTGTCTCTTCGACGACGCGGAGCGCGAGACGCGCCATGCGCTGACCGAGCTCACCCATGAGATCTGGCACGGCTTCCTGCCCGGTGTCCGCCCCGGGCAGCGCTACGGCTACCGGGTGCACGGCCGCTGGGACCCCTGGTCCGGCGCCCGCTGGAATCCGGCGAAGCTGCTGCTCGACCCGTACGCCAGAGCCGTGGATGGCGACTTCGGCACCCGGACGGAAGTGTCCGGCTCCGGGGCCGCGCTGCCCGCCCAGCTCTACGGGCATGTCCGCGACTGGCCGCAGCAGCCGGTCGCCGACACCGTGCGCGACGACCGGGACTCGGCGCCGTACGTCCCCAAAGGCATCGTGGTCGGCGACGACACCGGGGACGAGGGCGGCGCCGACGAATGGGAGGACGACCGCAGGCCCAAGACGCCGTGGCCGGATTCCGTCCTCTACGAACTGCATGTGCGCGGCTTCACGATGCGTCACCCCGGTATTCCGGAGCGGCTGCGCGGCACGTACGCGGGGCTCGCGCACCCCGCGGCGCTGGAGCACCTCGTCCGGCTGGGGGTCACCGCCGTCGAGCTGCTGCCCGTCCACCAGTTCGCGCACGAGGACCACCTGGTGCGCCGGGGGCTGCGCAACTACTGGGGCTACAACTCCATCGGCTACTTCGCGCCACACGCCGGATACGCCGCCACCGGCACCCGGGGGCAGCAGGTCGGCGAGTTCAAGCGGATGGTGCGGGCGCTGCACGACGCCGGTATCGAGGTGATCCTCGACGTCGTCTACAACCACACCGCGGAGGCCGGTGAACTGGGCCCGACGCTCTCCCTCCGGGGCATCGACAACCGCGGCTACTACCGTCTGGCCGGCGACGCCCGCCGCTATGCCGACTACACCGGCTGCGGCAACACCCTGCATGTCGTCCAGCCCCATGTGCTGCGGCTGATCACCGATTCGCTGCGCTACTGGGTCACCGAAATGGGTGTGGACGGCTTCCGCTTCGATCTGGCGGCCGCACTGGCCCGCTCCCTGCACGACGTCGACATGCTCTCCCCGTTCCTCGCCGTGATCGCCCAGGACCCGGTGCTGCGCCGGGTCAAGCTGATCGCCGAGCCCTGGGACGTGGGCAGCGGCGGCTATCAGGTCGGTGCCTTCCCTCCGTTGTGGACGGAGTGGAACGACCGCTACCGCGATACCGTCCGGGACTTCTGGCGCGGTGCCCAGCACGATGTACGCGATCTGGGCTACCGGCTCTCCGGATCGAGCGACCTCTACGCCTGGGGCGGCCGCCGCCCGTACGCCTCGGTCAACTTCATCACCGCACACGACGGCTTCACCCTGCGCGACCTGGTCACCTACGAGCACAAGCGCAATGCGGACAACGGCGAGGGCAACCGCGACGGCACCCACGACAACCGGTCGTGGAACTGCGGCGCCGAGGGCGAGACCGGCGACCGGGCGGTCACCGCACTGCGCCACCGCCAGCTGCGCAACCTCCTGACCACCCTGCTGCTGTCGACGGGTGTGCCGATGCTGGTCGCCGGCGACGAGATGGGCCGCACCCAGCACGGCAACAACAACGCCTACTGCCAGGACAACGCGACCAGTTGGCTCGACTGGTCGCTGCTGGACGATCCGGAGTGGCGCCCGCTGGCCGGTCTCGTCACGCGTCTCATCGCCCTGCGCCGCGCCCACCCCGTCCTGCGCCGCCGGGCGTTCTTCTCCGGCCGGCCGCATCAGCGGGGCGGCCTGCGCGACCTCGCCTGGTTCACCGCGGACGGGACGGAGATGACCGAACAGGACTGGTACACCCCGGGAGCCACGCTGGGCATGTACCTCTCCGGGAACGACATCGCCCAGCGTGACGCCCGGGGGGTCCGGATCGTCGACGACAGCTTCCTCGCCGTGCTCCATGCCGCCGCCCACCCGTGCCCGTTCACCCTCCCCGGACCGCCCTGGGCCGGCGGCTACGAACTCCTCGTCGACACCGCGCGGGAGGACCAGCCGGGGGCGGCGGAGGCGCCGTACGCGGCGGGCGTGCCGATCACGCTCGCCGGGCGGTCGGTGCTGTTGTTCCGGGCGGTTCCGGACTGAGGCATACGGCGCGGCGGCGCAGCGCGGAGCATCGGCCGAAAGCCGGGTGAGCGTTGCCAGTGCCGCGCCTTACGAAACGCATGCCCGAAGGATGAAGTCCACGGCCGGGAGCGTCTGCCGTACCCGCAGCGGGAAATGCACGACGAAGTACCGCACCGCCCGCTTCGTCTTCGTCCCCGTGCTCCGCGCTCCGCGCTCCGTGAGGAGCCGGCGGTCCTCGTGCCCGAGGACTCCGGGAAGTTCAGCGCCCTGGTCGCCGCCGCAGAGGGTCAGCTGCGGGACGGGTGGGTCCAGAGACCCGCCTGGGCGAGTAGCGGGAGGACTCCTTCACCGAACCAGTACGCCTCCTCAAGGTGCGGGACTCCTGAGAGCACGAACTCCTCGATGCCGAGCCGGTGGTACTCCATGATCCTGGCGGCCACCTCCCGGTGCTCTCCCACCAGAGCCGTGCCCGCTCCGCCACGGACCAGGCCGATGCCGGCCCACAGGTTGGGCGTGATCTCCAGGGCGTCGGCGCGTCCACCGTGCAGCGCGAGCATCCGGTGCTGGCCTTCCGATTCGCTGTCCTGCAGACCCGCCTGGACCGATCGGATCGCCTCCGGGGGGAAACCTTCGAGCAGCCGCCGGGCCTCGGCCCACGCCTGCTCGGCAGTGTCCCGGGTGATCACATGAAGCCGCATACCGAAACGTATGCGCCGCCCGGCGCGTGCGGCGAGTGCGCGTACGCGGGCCAGCTTCTCCGCTACCTGCGCGGGTGGTTCCCCGAAGGTCAGGTAGACGTCGCTGTGGCGTGCGGCGACCTCGATTCCCGCCGGCGACGATCCGCCGAAGTAGACGGATGGCACCGGGTCGGGTAGCCGGCCGAGCCGGGCGCCCTCGACTCGCAGGTGCGCTCCGCTGAAGTCAACCGACTCGCCGCCCCATAACCGTCGGACGATCTCCAGGAACTCGCCCGTTCTGGCGTACCGGGCGTTCTTGTCCAGGAAATCACCGTAGGCGCGCTGCTCATGGCTCTCACCACCGGTGACGACGTGGAGGAGGAGCCGGCCCTCCGAGTGCCGCTGGAAGGTAGCGGCCATCTGGGCGGTGAGAGTCGGGGAGACGAAGCCCGGCCGCAAGGCGACCATGAACTTGAGGCGTTCCGTTTCGCGCGCCAGCATCGCGGTGGTCACCCAGGCGTCCTCACACCAGGCACCGGTCGGGGTGAGCGCACCGTCGAAGCCCAGCTGTTCGGCTGCGGCGGTGATCTGTGTGAGGTAGCGGACCGTGGCGGGCCGCTGCTCCTTTTTGCTGCCGGCGGTAACGTCGTGGCCGCCGCCCACCACGTGCCGGCTGTCGCCGTACGTGGGCAGGAACCAATGGAAGGTCACCGTCACTCGGTTCTCCGGTCACTCTTCGAAGGGGTACACAGATCCCACGTCTACTCGCCTGCCCCGATGCGTCGGTTCGGGCCGGAATCGTGGGCCATGAGGAGTTCCAGGACACTGTCGGCCCCGGCGCAGTGCCGTACCAGCCGTTCCAGGCCGAGCCCGAACCCGGCTGTCTGTATCCCGGATCGTTTCTTCCATGCCGCGTACGCGGGGTTCGGCTCACCGCCGAGCAACCGGGACTGCTCGGAGATCTCGGTCTCGTCCTTCGGCCGGAGCCCTCCCGTGGCAAGTTCACCGTGCCCGGCGGGCAACATCAGATCGTAGGTCTCCTGGAGCCCGTCTTCACCCTGCTGGTAGAGGGAGTCGCGCACACCGAGCGGATAGCGATGTATCCAGAAGGGCGAAGTGAATTTCTCGGTGAGAATCCGCTCCTCATCATGGGTCAGATCGGTGTTCTGCGGCTCCTGTGGTTCTCGCCCGGCAAGAGTGAGCGCCTCGGCGAAGGAAATCCGCGGATACGGCCCGCTTTGCAAACCGGCCAGGCGCTCGGCAGCCCCGCGCCCCTCCTCCGGGAGGATCGGCGCCAGATAGCGAGCAAGCCCGCCGAGGATGTTCTCGGTGACGGTGAACACCTCATTCGCGTCCGCAGCCCGCCACTCGACCACCACCTGAAAGAAGGTGTACAGGTGCCTGCCCGAGGTGTCCTCGCTGTCCATGAGGAGACGCAGGCAAGGAGTGACGCAGTAGACCCGGTCCGCATGCTCAAGAGCCATCTGCTTTTCCACCGAATGGCTCACGGGCAGGTGGTAGGCCCACTTCCCTTCCACCGAAACCCGGCCGCACTCGTCCTTCACCTGCGGGCGTGCCCGGTCCCCCAAGACCGCAATCGAGTGCCGGGCGCCCGGCTCGTCCTGGGAGGACAGTAGCGCGGGAAGAATCTCCAGGAATTCAAGATCGAGAAGACTTCGGCGCAACGCCTGAAGGACCCGGCCGGTCCACTGGTACGACTGCGCGGGCGAGAAGCTCACTATCACTCCCATGAAGTTGGGGCGATTACTGACCTTGCCATTGCCTTGGCCCCTGCGGTGCTCCCCCCGTGCGCTCGCCCGTATCCGCCTGGGTGTGAGCATGCGACCGCTCTGGGGTTTCTCCTCGGTTCTGTGCTTCGTCAGCAAGAGGCAAACGCTCGTCCGGCGCTATGGCCTGATCCTTCTGCGGACACCTCCGACGCCAGGACGTGTACTGAAGTCTGATCAGTGCGATCCATCATGATGAGACGCCTGCCGTCCGGCCGGCGGGATGAAATGGAGAAACAGATTCCGTAGCCCGATCCGGCCAGTTTCACCGTTGCATCTTTACCCATTGCCTGCCGATGGCCTTGTTGATAGCGTGCAACATTTCCATGACGGTGCACCTGTTGAAGCGAGGATGTGCTCATGGCCGAAGTGCGCACGGGTGGCCTTGATTTCTTCGATCTGACCGGCAAGGTGGCTGTGGTCACCGGCGGCAGCAGCGGTATCGGGGCCGCCTGCGTACGGCGCCTCGCCGAGGCCGGGGCCGGCGTGGTCGTCGGCTACCACTCCGGCGCCAGCCGGGCAAACGATCTCGTTGCCGCCCTTCCCGGTGAAGGGCACAGTGCAGTACACATTCCGCTCGACGACTCCACCGCCATCCGCAGAGCCGCCGCCGGCATCTCCGACCGCCACGGTGCGGTGGATGTACTGGTCAACTCTGCCGGCACCACCAAACAGGTTGACCACGTCGACCTCGAAGGAATGACGGACGCGGAATTCGACCGGATTCTGACAGTGAACGTACGGGGCACCTTCTCGGTGATTCGCGCGTTCACCCCGCTCCTGCGCGCCTCCGGTGACGCGGTCATCGCCAACATCTCCTCGATATCTGGCTTCACGGGGCTGGGAAGCAGCATTGCCTACTGCGCTGCCAAGGCGGGCCTGGACGTCATGACCACCTCCCTGGCGCGCGTACTCGGCCCACAGGTGCGCGTCTTCAACCTCTCGCCGGCAGCGGTGGACACCGGCTTCGTCCCCGGCCGCGATCCGGCCTCCGTCCGGGCCCAGGCCGCGTCAGCGCCGCTCCAGGTCGCCGCGGACCCGGACGACGTGGCCTGCTCGTTGATCGGCGCCGTCACCTCCCTGCGGCTCAGCACCGGCACCGTCATCGTCATCGACGGCGGCGGCCACCTGTAGTCGCCGGGTCGGCCGTCGCACGGGCCATCGACAGCGAGCGGAGATCGAACGCGCCGCGAAGGCCATCGGCGCCCATGACTTCATCAGCGCCCTGCCGGACGGCTACAGCACCGACCTGCCGGACGGCTACGGCACCGATGTCCGTAAGCCCGGCGGACGCATCTCCGCAGGCCGGCGCCAACTGGTGGGCTTCGCACGGGCGTTGGACGCCGACCCCGCCGTCCTCATCCTCGACGCGGCCACCAGCTCCCTGGACATACCCGGCGAACGGGCGGTGCAACGCGCCATGGACACTGTCCTGGAGGGCCGTACGGCCCTGGTGATCGCCCACCGCCTCTCGACCGCCGACATCGCCGACCGGGTCCTGGTCATGGCCGACGGCCGGATCGTCGAGGACGGCCCGCCGGACGAACTCATCGCCGGCCGGGGCCGGTTCGCGCAGCTGCATCAGGCGTGGCGGACAGCGTGGCGCAGGGCGACGACGACGCGAGGGGGCGGCATGAGCGACACCGCGAAGGGGCCGGGTATCCCCGACCACCGCAGCGCCGGACGCTATGTGTGGTGGCTGGTGGTCAGTCAGCGGGGGCGGGTGGCGGCGGGCGCCTCGTACGGGAGCCTGTGGATGGTGGGGCTGATGCTGCCGCCCTATGTGCTGTCGCGGGCCATCGACGAGGGGCTGGTGCCGGGGCGGCTGCCGGTGCTGATCGGCTGGGTGGCGGTGCTGCTCGCGGTCGGGGTGGCGAACGCCTGGCTGGCGGTCATGCGGCATCGCACCATGACCAGGATCCGCATGGACGCCACCTTCCGTACCGTGCGGGTCATCGTGGCGCACACCCTGCGGCTGGGGGCGGCGCTGCCCCGCAAGGTGACGGCCGGGGAGGTCGTCACGATCGGGATCGGCGATGTCGGGGTGATCAGCCAGACGCTGACGATGACCGGGCCCGGGGTCGGCGGGGTGCTGGCGTACGGGGTCGTCGCCGTCCTGCTGCTGGGCGTCTCGCCGCTGCTCGCCGGGGTGGTGCTGCTGGGTGTCCCGCTGCTCGCGTTGCTGGTCGGGCCGTTGCTGGGGCGGCTGCAGGGGGCCGAGTCGCGGTACCGCGAGCGGCAGAGCGGGCTGGCGGCGCGGCTGACCGACCTGGTCGGCGGGCTGCGGGTGCTGGGCGGCCTCGGCGGCAAGGAGGTGTTCGCCGACCGTTACCGGCGCGATTCGCAGGCGCTGCGGAGCGAGGGCTACCGGGTCGGTTCGGTGACGAGCTGGGTGCAGGCCCTCGGGGTCGGTCTGCCGACGCTGTTCCTGGCCGCGGTGACCTGGCTGGCGGCCCGGATGGCGGCCCAAGGGGCGATCACCGTGGGCGAGTTGGTGGCGGTCTACGGATACGCGGCGGCGCTGGTGGTGCCGGTGTCGTTCTTCATCGAGGGCGGCTACGGCCTCACCCGCGGACTGGTCGCCGCCCGCCGGGTCGTCCGGTTTCTGCGGCTGGCGCCGGATTCCGCCGATGCCCCCGGGGGCGTGGCGGGGGACGCCCCCGAGGCCGCGTCCGTGCTGCGGGATCCGGCGTCGGGTGTCGAGGTGGTGCCCGGCCTGCTGACCGCACTGGCCGCCGCCCGGCCGGCCGAGTCGGCGGCGGTGGCCGACCGCCTCGGCCGGTTCGCGGATTCGGCCGCGACCTGGGGCGCGGTACGTCTCGATGAGATCGCGCTGCCGCAGGTCCGCGACCGGATCGTGGTCGCGGACAACGAGGCCGAGCTGTTCGCCGGGACGCTGCGCGAGGTGGTGGGCGGGCGCCGGGACCGGACCGACGAGGCGGTCGACCGCGCCGTCCGGACGGCCCTGGCCGAGGACATCGTCCGCGGTCTGCCGGACGGACTCGACGCGGCGGTCGAGGCGCAGGGCCGCAATCTCTCCGGCGGGCAGCGGCAGCGGCTGCGCCTGGTGCGGGCGCTGCTGGCCGACCCCGAAGTACTGCTCGCGGTGGAGCCGACCTCGGCGGTCGACGCGCACACCGAGGCAGGTATCGCGGCCCGGCTGCACCGCGCACGGGCCGGCCGGACGACCGTCGTCACCAGCACCTCACCCCTGCTGCTCGACCGGGCCGACCGGGTGTACTTCCTCGTCGGCGGCCGGGCCGTCGCGGTCGGCAGCCATCGTCAACTCCTGGACGAGCAGCCCGGATACCGCCGTCTGGTGTCCCGCGGCGAGGACGAGGACCGCGCGGACGACGGCACGGCCCCCCGGCCCGCCGGTGCGGCCGAGGTGCCCATGGCGAAGGAGGACACCCGATGACGGCGACCGCCACCCGGCCCGGACGGTCCGAGGATGCCCTGCCGGGCGGTGCGGCGCTGCCGGTGGCCGATCCGGCCACCACCCGGCGGGCGGCGCTCCGGCTGATCCGGCTGGACGGCCGCGCCTTCGCCCTGATGCTCGCGCTGAACGCCCTGGCGGCCGGCGCCGGTCTGGCCGGACCCTGGCTGCTCGGCCGCATCGTGGACACGGTGCGGGCCGGCGGCGGGGTGCGCACGGTGGACCGGCTGGCGCTGGTCATCCTGGTGTGCGGACTGGCGCAGCTGCTGCTGGCGCGCTACGCCCGGTACGTCGGCCACCGCTTCGGTGAGCGGACCGTGGCACGGGTCCGCGAGCAGTACGTGGACCGGGCGCTCGCGCTGCCGGCCGCGGTCGTGGAGCGGGCCGGTACCGGTGATCTGACGGCCCGCGGTACGTCGGACGTCACCTCGGTCGCCCGGACGCTGCGGGACGCCGTGCCGGAGGTGTGCGTCGCCGCGGCGCAGGCACTGTTCCTGCTGGGTGCGGTGGTGGTGCTCGATCCGCTGCTCGGTCTGTGCGGGCTGGGGGCGCTCAGCGGGGTGTCCGTGGTCCGGTGGTATCTGCGCCGGGCGCACGGCGCGTATCTGGCGGAGGGGGCGGCGACCTCGGCGCTCGCCGAGCTGCTGGCGGCCACCGCCGCGGGCGCCCGGACCATCGAGGCGCTGGGGCTCCAGGAGCGCCGGACGGCGGCGAGCGAGCAGGCGGTCGAGCGGTGCCGCCGCACCCGTACCCGGACGCTGTTCCTGCGCAGTGTGCTGCTGCCCGCCGTGGATGTCGCGTACGTCCTCCCGGTGGTCGGCGTGCTGCTGGCCGGCGGGGCGCTGCACGGGCGGGGCGGGATCAGCCTGGGTGTGGTGATCACCGCGGCGCTGTATCTGCGGCAGTTGTCCGATCCGCTGGCGACGATCCTGTTCTGGGCGGAGCAACTGCAGAGCAGCGGCGCCGCGTTCGCCCGGGTCGAGGGGCTGGGCCAGACCCCGCAGACCCCGCGGACGGCCCCCGCGCCCCTCCTCCCGCATCCCTCCCCGGAGGCCTCCCCCGCCCCCGCCGCACCCGTCGACGACCGCATCGATGTCACCGCTGTCCACTACGCGTACGGGGCCGGGGACGGCAGCCGGGGCCCTGCCGCGCCCCGCGACGTCCTGTGCGGTGTCGACCTGACCGTCCGCCCCGGCGAACGCCTCGCCCTGGTCGGCCCGTCCGGCGCCGGAAAGTCCACCCTGGGGCGGCTGCTGGCCGGGATCGATGCGCCACGCCGCGGCTCGGTGACGGTCGGGCGGGTGCCGATCGCCGCGCTGAATCCGGCGGTGCTGCGCCGGCAGGTCGTCCTCGTCACCCAGGAGCACCATGTGTTCCTGGGCACGCTCCGGGACAATCTGCAGATCGCCGCGCCCGACGCCGGGGACGCCGCGCTGTGTGCCGCGCTGTCCGCCGTGGGGGCCGAGTGGGCCGCGGAGCTGCCGGCCGGTCTGGACACCGAGCTGGGCACCGGCGGCCATCGCCCCGACGGCTCACAGTCCCAGCAACTGGCCCTGGCCCGGGTGGTGCTGGCGGATCCGCACACGGTCATCCTGGACGAGGCGACCGCGCTGCTCGATCCGCGCACGGCCCGGCACACCGAGCGTGCCCTGGCCGCCGTCCTGAAGGGCCGTACGGTCATCGCCATCGCGCACCGGCTGCACACCGCACACGACGCGGACCGGGTGGCCGTCATGGAGGCGGGCCGGCTGACCGAACTCGGCACCCATGACGAGCTGGTGGCGGCGGAGGGGGCCTATGCGGCCCTGTGGCACTCCTGGCACAGCTGAGGGCTGTCCCGTGCAGGCGGCTTATGGATCGGTGCGGCCGGGGCCGGACGGACCGGCCGCCTGCCCGCCCGCCGTGCCGGGGGCCGTGATCCGGACGGCTGTGAGCTGCTGTCCAGGCGGTTTCCGGTGGTGTGCCAGGGCGGGGACGGCTCGTGCGGCCGATCGCGGGTCGTCCGGCTTCCGGACACGGATTTCGCGCAACGGACGGTTTCCGGCCAATTAGTTGAACGGAGCCTGACAACAAGCCACCGGTGGTGGGACTCTTCCCGGCAACCGTCGCACGGGATCCCCACAGCATCACTCCCAGCGGCCGGAGGTTCCACCCGCACCATCCGTTCCACCCGCACACCCAGCACCTCGCGTACGTCTCCCCCCACACGCTCCAAGAGTTCTGCCTCGCTCTGCCCGGACGGCCGCTTCGCCGCCCGGTCCCCCTCGGCCGCAGCATCACGTGGCGGCCACCGCAGAAGGAGTCAGTGTGAGACGCACCCCCCATGGACGCGCCGTTGCGACCGGCGCACTGGTCGCCGTCACGGCGATGCTGGCCGTCGGCGTTCAGGCCGGAACCGGCACGGCGGCCGCCCCGCGGCCGGGCACCACGCATGCCACCCCCGATCCCGGCGCACTGCCGGCCAAGCTGTCCCCGTCCCAGCGTGCGGAGTTGATACGGGCAGCCGGCGCCACCACCGCCGGGACCGCGCGGCAGCTGAAGCTCGGCGCGAAGGAGAAGCTGGTCGTCAAGGACGTCTCGAAGGATGTCGACGGCACCGTTCACACCCGCTATGAGCGCACCTACGACGGACTGCCCGTCCTCGGCGGTGACCTCGTGGTGCACGAGAGCAAGGGCGGCACACTCCAGGGCGTCACCAAGGCCGTGCGCTCCAAGCTGAAGGTCGCGAGCACCACCGCGAAGGTGCAGCCCGCCACGGCCGAGGCGAAGGCCGTCAAGGCGGCGCAGGCGCTCGGGTCGAAGAAGACCGAGGCCGCGAAGGCACCGCGCAAGGTGGTCTGGGTCGCCGACGGCAAGCCGCTGCTCGCGTACGAGACGGTGGTCGGCGGGCTCCAGGACGACGGCACCCCCAACCAGCTGCATGTCATCACGGACACCACCACCGGCGCCAAGATCTTCGAGTACCAGGGGATCGAGAACGGCGTCGGCAACACCCAGTACAGCGGCAAGGTCACCGTCGGCTCGTCGGGCTCGGCGCCGAACTTCTCGCTGACCGACCCCACCCGCGGCAACCACAAGACCTACGACCTCAAGCACGGTTCCTCCGGGACCGGCACGCTGTTCACCGACGCCGACGACACCTGGGGTGACGGCACCCCGCAGAACGCCCAGACGGCGGGTGCCGACGCGGCCTTCGGTGCCCAGGTGACCTGGGACTACTACAAGAACGTGCACGGCCGCAGCGGCATCAAGGGCGACGGCGTGGGCGCCTACTCCCGGGTGCACTACGGCAACAGCTACGTCAACGCCTTCTGGGACGACGGCTGCTTCTGCATGACGTACGGCGACGGCAGCGGCAACTCCGCCCCGCTGACGTCCATCGACGTGGCCGGCCACGAGATGTCGCACGGTGTCACCGCGGCCACCGCCGACCTCACCTACAGCGGGGAGTCCGGCGGCCTCAACGAGGCGACCTCGGACATCTTCGGGACCTCGGTCGAGTTCTACGCCAACAACACCTCCGACCCCGGTGACTACCTCATCGGCGAGAAGATCGACATCAACGGCGACGGCACCCCGCTGCGCTACATGGACAAGCCGTCCAAGGACGGTGCGTCGGCCGACTACTGGTCGAGCAACGTCGGCAACAAGGACGTGCACTACTCGTCCGGTGTCGCCAACCACTTCTTCTACCTGCTGTCCGAGGGCAGCGGCCCGAAGGACATCGGCGGCGTCCACTACGACAGCCCGACCTTCGACAACCTGCCGGTCCCGGGCATCGGCCGGGCCAACGCCGAGAAGGTCTGGTTCAAGGCACTCAGCCAGTACATGAGCGCCAACACCAACTACGCGGCCGCCCGCACCGCCACCCTCAAGGCCGCCGCCGATCTGTTCGGTGAGGGCAGCGCCTCGTACAACACGGTCGCCAACACCTGGGCGGCGGTCAACGTCGGCGCCCGCGTCCCGGACAGCGGCGCGGTCTCCGTCACCAACCCGGGCAGCCAGACCAGCACCGTGGGCCAGGCGGCGAGCCTCCAGATCAAGGCGAGCAGCGGCACCGCGGGTGCGCTGTCGTACGCGGCGACCGGGCTGCCCGCCGGGCTGTCGATCAACGCGACCACCGGTCTGATCTCCGGTACGCCGACCACGGCCGGCACCGCGAACGTCACGGTCACGGTCACCGACGCCGCGAAGAAGACCGGTACCACCGCCTTCACCTGGACGGTCAACCCGGCCGGCGGCGGCAATGTCTTCGAGAACGCCGACGATGTGCAGATCCCGGACGCGGGATCGGCGGTCACCTCGCCGATCAACGTCGGCCGCAGCGGCAACGCACCGAGCACGCTGAAGGTCGCGGTGGACATCGTGCACACCTACCGCGGTGACCTGGTCGTGGACCTGATCGCCCCGGACGGCACGGCCTACCGGATGAAGAACGCCAGCGCGTTCGACTCGGCGGCCAACGTGAAGACCACGTACACCGTCAACGCCTCCTCGGAGAAGGCGAGCGGCACATGGAAGCTGCGGGTCCAGGACATCTACGCACAGGACTCGGGCTACATCAACGGCTGGAAGCTGACCTTCTGACCTTCCGGCAGCACTCAGCCGTCACCTGCATGTGACATAGGCGGATCGACAGATCACGCCACCGCACAACTGCCGCAAGGGGCAAGCGCGTTGGGCGTCGTTCCCGGGAATACGGGGGCGGCGCCCTGCTCCGTTATACGGACGGCGCTCACCTCTCTACGGACACTTTTCAGCCAATCTCCGAACACCCTCCTGACATGCACGCGTTCGAATGGCAGTCTTCCCGAACGCACGTCACACCCGCATCGCTTTGCACCCCCACCACTTGGCAAAGTTGAAGGAGCACGCGTGACCCCCCGCATATCCCGTAAGACTCGTGTCATCGGTACCTCATTCGCCGTCGCCGCCCTCCTGGCCGCCGGCATCACCGCAGGTACCGCCGGCGCCTCCCCCGCCCCGGCCCCCACGCCGGACGCTTCGCCCCTCAAGCTCAGCGCCTCGCACCGCGCGGAACTGCTGCGCGACGCGAGCGCCACCAAGGCGCAGACCGCCAAGAAGCTGGGCCTGGGCGCGCAGGAGAAGCTGGTCGTCAAGGACGTCATCAAGGACGCCGACGGCACCACGCACACCCGCTACGACCGCACCTACGCCGGCCTGCCGGTGCTGGGCGGCGACATGATCGTGCACACCGCCAAGGGCGGCGCGGTCAAGAGCACCACCAAGTCGACCGGCAAGTCGGTCAAGGTGGCCTCCACCACGGCGAAGATCGCCGCGACCACCGCCGCGCAGTCGGCGCAGGGCACCGCGGCGAAGTCGCTCAGCGCGAAGAAGGCCGACGCGCAGGCGCCCAAGAAGGTCGTCTGGGCCGCCTCCGGCACCCCCGTCCTCGCCTACGACACCGTCGTCAAGGGCGTGAAGAAGGACGGCACCCCCAGCCGGATGCACGTCATCACCGACGCCAACAGCGGCAAGAAGCTGTTCCAGTACGACGAGATCCGTACCGGCAAGGGCGAGAGCGAGTACAGCGGCAGCGTCGAGCTGGGCACCTCCAAGGAGGGCAACGGCTTCACGCTGACCGACAAGGAACGCGGTGGCCACAAGACCACCAACCTGGAGAACAGCGAGTCCGGCGACGGCAAGCCCTTCACCGACGAGGACGACAAGTGGGGCACCGGCAAGCCGGACGACCCGCAGACCGCCGCCGTCGACGCGCACTACGGTGCGGGCGTGACCTGGGACTACTACAAGAAGGTGCACGGCCGCAGCGGCATCAAGGGCGACGGCAAGGGCGCCTCTTCCCGGGTCCACTACGGCAAGAGCTACGTCAACGCCTTCTGGGACGACAGCTGCTTCTGCATGACGTACGGCGACGGCGAGGGCGACAAGGCCCCGCTGACCGCGCTGGACGTCGCGGCGCACGAGATGTCGCACGGTGTCACCTCCGCCACCGCCAACCTCACCTACAGCGGTGAGTCCGGCGGCCTGAACGAGGGCACCTCGGACATCTTCGGGACCTCGGCCGAGTTCTACGCCAAGAGCGAGAAGGACCCGGGCGACTACCTCATCGGCGAGAAGATCGACATCAACGGTGACGGTACCCCGCTGCGCTACATGGACAAGCCGTCCAAGGACGGTCAGTCGCAGGACAACTGGGACTCCAAGACCGGCGGTCTCGACCCGCACTACTCCTCGGGTGTCGCCAACCACTTCTTCTACCTGCTGTCCGAGGGCAGCGGCGCGAAGGAGATCGGTGGCGTCAAGTACGACAGCCCGACGGCGGACGGCAAGAAGGTCGAGGGCATCGGCCGGGACAAGGCCGAGAAGATCTGGTTCAAGGCCCTGACCGAGTACATGACCTCGAACACCGACTACAAGGCCGCGCGCGAGGCGACCGTCAAGGCCGCCACCGACCTGTACAAGGCCGGCAGCCCGGAGGTCAAGGGCGTCGAGGCCGCTTGGACCGGTGTCGCCGTCAAGTGACGCAACGAGCGGGAACGTGCTGATCGTCCCGGGGTAACGTAACCCCGAAGCGGGCGGTGTCCGGAGACCTTCCGGGCACCGCCTTCGCGCGTGACGGGGGTCCTGATGCATCAGAAGACCAGAGTGCTGCTGGCCGACGACGAGACGCTGATGCGGGCCGGGGTGCGCGCGATCCTCGGCGCGGCACCCGATATCGAGGTCGTCGCGGAGGCCGCCGACGGCCGCGAGACGATCGACCAGGCGCTCCGGCACCGGCCCGACGTCTGTCTGCTGGACATCCGCATGCCGCGGCTGGACGGCCTCGGCGCCGCCGCGGAGCTGGCCAGGGCACTGCCCGAAACCGCCGTCGTGATGCTGACGACGTTCTCCGAGGACGAGTACATCGCCGGCGCCCTCGCCTCGGGCGCGGCCGGTTTTCTGCTCAAGTCCGGCGATCCGCGGGAGCTGATCGCCGGGGTCCGGGCCGTCGCCGAGGGCGGCGCCTGTCTCTCGCCGTCCGTCGCCCGGCGCGTCATCTCGCACCTGGGAGCCGGGCAGTTGGGCCGCGGGGTGGCCGCCCGCGCCCGGGTCGCCGAGCTGACCGGGCGGGAGCGCGAGGTGCTCGGGCTGGTCGGCGCCGGACTGTCCAACGCGGAGATCGCCCAGCGGCTGTTCCTGGTCGAGGGCACCGCCAAGGCGTATGTCAGCGCGATCCTCGCCCGGCTGGGCTTCAAGAACCGCGTCCAGGCGGCGATCCTCGCCTACGAGGCGGGCCTGGTCCCCGCGTCATGACGCCGTGGAAGCGCCCGGATGCCCGGCAGTTGCGCGCGCACGCCCCAGGGCTGGTGCTCTGGCTTGTGGTGTGCGGTCCGCCGGCTCTCGCCTTCGGCTCCCTGGCCCGCACCCAGCCGTGGGCCACCGCGGCCGCCTTCCCGCTGCTCGGCGTCTGTGTGCTGCTGCACCGGCGCCGGCCGCTGACGGCGCTGGCGCTGCCGATCGTGCCGAGCCTGGTGATCTCGCTGGATCTGTTCACCGTCGCCTACTGCGCCGCGCTGGCCGTGTTCGGCTATCTGGCCGGTGTCCGGATGCCCCGGGCCCGCCCCGCACTGTGGTTCTTCTCCGGTGTGGCGGCCGGCGGGCTGCCGTTGGCCGCGGTGGTGGGCCGCACGGTGTGGCCGTGGTTCTCCCTGCTGCTGACGCTGCTGCTCAATGTGATGCTGCCGTGGCTGCTGGGCCGCTACCGCCGGCAGTACGCCGAACTGGCCCGCACCGGCTGGCAGCTCGCCGAGCGGATGGAGCGCGAACAGCAGGCCGTCGCCGATCGCACCCGGCTGCGCGAACGCACCCGGATCGCCGGCGACATGCATGACTCCCTCGGCCACGACCTGGCCCTGATCGCCCTGCGGGCCGGGGCGCTGGAGGTCGATCCGCGGCTGGACGCGGACCGCCAGGCGGCGGCCGGTGAGCTGCGGGCCGCCGCCGGGACGGCGACCGAACGGCTGCGGGAGATCATCGGCGTGCTGCGCACGGAAGACGAGAGCGCGCCCCGGGTACCGGCCGACGAGAGCGTGGCACGGCTGGTGGACCGGGCGCGGGCGTCCGGGATGACGGTGGCTCTGGAGCAGGCGGACGGCACCGGGGCCGCCGTGCTCCCGGCCATGACCGGACACGCCCTGCACCGCGTGGTCCAGGAGGCGCTGACGAATGCCGCCAAACACGCCCCCGGTACGGCCGTCCGGGTGCGGATCGGACAGGCCTCCGGGCAGCTGCGGGTCACCGTGGCCAACACCGCACAACCGGCCGGACCGGCGGCGGATCCGGTCTCCGGCGGCAGCGGGCTGGTGGGACTGGCCGAGCGGGTACGGCTGGCGGGCGGCGCACTGCGGTCCGGGCCCACCCCGGAGGGCGGCTTCACGGTCTCGGCGCGGCTGCCGACGGCCGGCGGCGCCCCGCCGGAACCCTTCGAGCAACCCGAACCCACCGCGGCGGAACGGGAGTTGGCGCACGCCCAGCGGCAGGTGCAGCGCCGGCTCCGGCAGACGGTGGTGATCCCGCTGGCGCTGCTGGCGGCCCTGGTGGCGCTGAGCAGCACCTATCACCTGGTCAGCCCCTCCTGGACGGTGCTGGAGCGGTGGCGCTACGCGGCACTCCACCTCGGCGCCGACCGCTCCCGGGTGGAGACCCTGCTGCCGTTCTTCACCCTGGACGCCCCGCCGGACGGCACCCCGCCGCCCCCGCACGACTGGACCTGTGTGTACTACAGCGTCCGGGCCGGCTCCGACACCGCCTACGAGCTCTGCTTCAGCGATGACGACCGGCTGGCCAAGAAGAGCGTGGTGCACCGCCGGGACCGCTAGCGGGCGTCTTCCCACAGGCCGCCCCCGGCCCCACAGCTCGGGCAGCTCGGGCAGCTCGGGCAGCTCGGGCAGCTCGGGCAGCTCGGGCAGCTCGGGCAGCGTCAACTTGCCTGATCTGCGCGGTGGTTGAGCGCTGCGACGCCCGTCCCGAGGCCCTCCCTGCCGGCCTACCGGCGCGTCCGCCGATATGGCCGATTCCACCCCCTCATGCGCTCTTGTACGGACCACCTCCTGGAGAGAGGCTGCGGTGTGGCGCCGATGGGCCCCGGCGCGGCACCGGACATCCGCACACCGCAACTCCGCTGTGATCAGACCGAGTTGAGGAGGCGAACGCCGACCGTGTCAGCGCAGCGCCGCAGTCGCCCGCGCGGGGGCGGGAAGGCGTCCGCCGGGCCGCGGCGGAACCGGGATGACGGACCGGTGGGCAGCCTTCCGCCCGATTTCCCGGCCGTCGCCCGCGGGAGAGGTTCTCGGGTACGCCCGTCACCCGCACCGCACACCCGCACAGGATTCATCGGGGGAACCACCGACCGGAGGCCGGCGGAGCACCGACCCGCCCCGCCGTGCCATCCGCCAGCCGAGTGAAAGCGGACAGGAGCACCGATGCCCGCACCCGGTCCGCCCGCGGTAAAGCGGATACAAAGGACAAAACCCCGCAAAGCATCACAAGCCCAGGTGAGCCCATGATCGGTCGCATTCCTGTTCTGGACATCCGCCCGCAGATCGATTGCGGCCGCCGCCCGGCGAAGGCCGTGGTGGGTGAGACCTTCGAGGTCTCGGCCACCGTCTTCCGTGAAGGGCATGACGCCGTCGCGGCGAATGTGGTGCTGCGCAACCCGGCGGGCCGCTGCGGCCCCTGGACACCGATGCAGGAGCGGGCTCCCGGCTCCGACCGGTGGAGCGCCGAGGTCACCCCCGCCGTCGAGGGCCGCTGGACGTTCACCGTCGAGGCCTGGTCCGATCCGGTCACCACCTGGCGGCGGCATGCCGCCATCAAGATCCCTGCGGGGATCGACACCGAGCTGATGCTCGCCGAGGGCGCCGAGCTCCATGAGCGGGCGGCCGCGGAGGTCCCCAAGAGCGACGGGCGCGAGGCGGTGCTCGCCGCCGTGGACGCGCTGCGCAACGCCGGGCTGCCCGCCGCGACCCGGCTGGCCGCCGCGCTCTCCCCCCAGGTCACCGAGGCGCTGGCGCGCCATCCGCTGCGCGAACTGCTCACCGTCTCGCGCCCGATGCCGCTGGTCGTCGAGCGCCGGCGGGCCCTGTACGGGTCGTGGTACGAGCTCTTCCCGCGCTCCGAGGGCGCCGCCGTCACCACGGACGGCACGGCCGTGAGCGGCACCCTGCGCACCGCCGCCGAGCGGCTGCCGGCCGTCGCCGCCATGGGCTTCGACGTGGTCTATCTCCCGCCCGTCCACCCCATCGGCACCGCCTTCCGCAAGGGCCCCAACAATGCGCTGTCGGCCGGCCCGGACGATGTCGGCTCCCCCTGGGCCATCGGCTCACCGGCCGGCGGCCATGATGCCCTCCATCCGGACCTGGGCACCTTCGACGACTTCGCGCACTTCGTCCGCACCGCCCGTGACCTGCGGATGGAGGTGGCCCTGGACTTCGCGCTGCAGTGCTCACCGGACCACCCCTGGGTCACCCTGCACCCCCAGTGGTTCCACCACCGCGCGGACGGCTCGATCGCCTACGCCGAGAACCCGCCGAAGAAGTACCAGGACATCTACCCCCTCGCCTTCGACACCGACTTCCGCGGGCTGGTCCGCGAGACCGAACGCCTGCTGCGCTTCTGGATGGCCAAGGGCGTACGGATCTTCCGGGTGGACAACCCCCACACCAAGCCGGTGGCCTTCTGGGAGAAGGTGATCGGCGAGATCAACCGCACCGATCCGGACGTGCTCTTCCTCGCCGAGGCGTTCACCCGCCCCGCCATGCTGCACACCCTCGCCCGGATCGGCTTCCACCAGTCGTACACGTACTTCACCTGGCGCAACACCAAGCAGGAGCTGACCGACTACCTCACCGAGCTGACCGGCAGCAGCGCCTCCTACCTGCGGCCCAATTTCTTTGTGAACACCCCGGACATCCTGCACGCCTACCTCCAGGAGGGCGGCCGCCCCGCCTTCGAGGTACGCGCCGTACTGGCCGCCACCCTCGCCCCCACCTGGGGCGTCTATGCCGGATATGAGCTCTGCGAGTCGACGCCGGTACGCCGCGGCAGCGAGGAGTACCTCGACTCGGAGAAGTACCAACTCAGGCCGCGCGACTGGGATGCGGCGGCCAGGGAAGGGCGCACCCTCGCCCCCCTGATCACCGCGCTCAACCGCATCCGCCGCCGGCACCCTGCCCTGCAGCAGCTGCGCAATCTGCGTTTCCACCACGTCGACAACGAGGCCGTCATCGCCTACTCCAAGCACGAGGGGCACGGCGACCGGGCCGACACGGTGCTCACGGTGGTCAACCTCGACCCGCACCACACCCACGAGGCGACGGTGTCGTTGGACATGCCGGAACTCGGCCTCGGCCGGCACGAGTCCTTCCCGGTGCGCGACGAGCTCACCGGCGATACCTACCACTGGGGCAGGGACAACTATGTGCGCCTGGAGCCGGGCCGCTCACTGGCGCCCGCCCATGTGCTGTCGCTGCGACCGTCCTCACCGATCGGAGGGTCACCCAATTGATCGTCAATGAGCCTGTCCCCGACACGTTCGAGGACACCCCGGCGAAGGACCGCGATCCCGACTGGTTCAAACGGGCCGTTTTCTACGAAGTCCTGGTGCGCTCCTTCCAGGACAGCAATGGCGACGGAATCGGCGACCTCAAGGGCATCACGGCCAAGCTCGACTATCTGCAATGGCTGGGGGTGGACTGCCTCTGGCTGCCGCCGTTCTTCAAATCCCCGCTGCGGGACGGCGGTTACGATGTCGCCGACTATACCGCCGTGCTCCCCGAATTCGGCGATCTGGCCGACTTCGTGGAATTCGTGGACGCCGCACACCATCGCGGTATGCGGGTCATCATCGACATGGTGATGAACCACACCAGCGACCAGCACCCGTGGTTCCAGGAATCGCGCACCGACCCCGAAGGGCCGTACGGCGACTATTACGTCTGGGCCGACGACGACAAGCAGTACGCCGATGCCCGCATCATCTTCGTCGACACCGAGGCCTCCAACTGGACCTTCGACCCGGTCCGCAAGCAGTACTACTGGCACCGTTTCTTCTCCCACCAGCCGGATCTCAACTATGAGAACCCGGCGGTCCAGGAGGAGATGATCTCCGCCCTGCGGTTCTGGCTCGACCTGGGAATCGACGGCTTCCGGCTGGACGCGGTGCCGTACCTCTACGCCGAGGAGGGCACCAACTGCGAGAATCTGCCCGCCTCGCACGCCTTCCTCAAGCGGGTCCGCGCGGAGATCGACGCGCACTACCCGGACACCGTGCTGCTGGCCGAGGCCAATCAATGGCCGGAGGATGTCGTCGACTACTTCGGCGATTACGGCGTCGGCGGCGACGAATGCCATATGGCCTTCCACTTCCCGGTCATGCCGCGCATCTTCATGGCGGTGCGGCGCGAATCGCGCTATCCGGTCTCGGAAATCCTCGCCAAGACCCCGGCGATTCCGTCCGGCTGCCAGTGGGGCGTCTTCCTGCGCAACCACGACGAGCTGACCCTCGAAATGGTCACGGACGAAGAGCGCGACTACATGTACGCGGAGTACGCCAAGGACCCGCGGATGCGCGCCAATATCGGTATCCGCCGGCGACTGGCCCCGCTGCTCGACAACGACCGCAACCAGATCGAGCTCTTCACGGCCCTGCTGCTGTCCCTGCCGGGCTCGCCGATTCTCTATTACGGCGACGAGATCGGTATGGGCGACAACATCTGGCTCGGCGACCGGGACGCAGTGCGCACCCCGATGCAGTGGACGCCGGACCGCAACGCCGGCTTCTCCTCCTGCGACCCGGGCCGGCTCTTCCTGCCGACCATCATGGATCCCGTCTACGGCTACCAGGTCACCAATGTCGAGGCCGCGATGAGTTCGCCCTCCTCGCTGCTGCACTGGACCCGGCGGATGATCGAGATCCGTAAGCAGAATCCGGCGTTCGGGCTCGGCAGCTATACCGAGCTGTCCTCCACGAATCCGGCGGTGCTGGCCTTCCTGCGGGAGTCGCCGGGCACCGGCGGGGCGGACGACGACCTGGTGCTGTGCGTGCACAACTTCTCGCGCTTCGCCCAGCCCACGGAGCTGGACCTGCGGTCGTTCAGCGGCCGCCATCCGGTGGAACTCATCGGCGGGGTCCGCTTCCCGGCCATCGGGGAGCTGCCGTATCTGCTGACCCTCGCGGGCCACGGGTTCTACTGGTTCCGGCTGCGCAGAAACGCGGGTTAGCCGGTGCCCTGACCGGGCACGGGCGCCGGGACGACGCCCGTACGCGGCCGCACGGCGCGTACGGGCGTTTTCTGACCTTTCGCTCGGGCAGTCTCCCTACTACCGCACGGGCCGGGTGAGCCATCGTCGGTCCCCCCGGCTCGGGAGAGAGACCGCCGCGCAGCGGAGCAGCGCACGCCGGAAGACCGCTGCCGTACGGGCGATCTCGCCCGGTACTCCCCGGACTCCGTCTGGGGGTACCCCCACCGCGCCGCCGCACAGTCAAGGCCGCATTCCGGGACACTTTGCCCTATATGTCGTGTGCCCGGGGAAAGGACGCGACGCCATGTCGGACACCGCCTCGACCCGTGCCACCCGAAACACCCCTGATCGCCGCCCGCTCGTCTCCGCCCCCGATCTGCTGTCCTCGCTGGCTCCCCTGCTCGCCGAGTGGGTGCCACGCCAGCGCTGGTTCGCCGGCAAGGGACGGCTGATCACCGGCTTCACGCTGCTCTCGGCGACCGAGCTGCTGCCGTGCACCGCCGACGGCACCGCACCGGGCCTGCTGCAACTGCTCGTCCGCGCCCAGCAGAGCGCACCACCGAGCCGTACGCCGTCCGGGGGCGACTGCTATCAGCTCCTGCTGGGGGTACATCCGGCGCCACCGCCCCAGCTGGCGCCCGCGGCGATCGGGCGTCCCGGCGGCGGTCCGCTGCGCGGCCGCACCGTCTATGACGCACTGCTCGACAGCCGGCTGTGCGGGCTGCTGCTGGAGCGGCTGCGCGTCCCGGGCCGGCTCGGCGCGCTGCGCTTCTGCCGTGAGCCCGATGCCGTCATCCCTTCCGGGCTGCCGGGCCGGCCGATCGCCGTCGAGCAGTCCAACTCCTCGATCGTCTACGGCGATTCCTTCATCCTGAAGGTCTTCCGGCGGGTCGAGCCGGGCATCAACCCGGATCTGGAGCTGCCGCGGGCGCTCGCGGACGCCAAGTGCGCGCGGGTGCCCGCGCCCGCGGCATGGTTCGAGTCGGCGGCCCCCGACGAGGGCGGCGAGCCGACGACACTGGGCGTGCTGCAGCCCTTCCTGCCCGGCTCGGCGGACGGCTGGCAGCTGGCGCTGAACGCGCTGGCCGTACGCGCCGACTTCACCGGCTCGGCGCGGGCGCTGGGCCATGCCACCGCCGAGGTGCACACCGCGCTCGCCCAGACGCTGCCGGCCACCGAGCTGCGCCGCCCGCAGCTGGAGGTGATCGCCGCCCAGATGAACGAGCGGCTGGCGGCCACCGCCCGCGCCGTGCCCGTGCTGCAGCCCTACCGGGCCCGGCTGCGGACCGCCTTCGACGCGCTGGCCGCAATCGGCCACGACGGCCGCAGCTGGGCCGCCCAGCGCATCCACGGCGATCTGCACCTGGGCCAGACACTGCGCTCCGCCGACGAGGGCCGCTGGTCGCTGATCGACTTCGAGGGTGAACCGGCCCGTCCGCTGGCCGAGCGGCGCCGGCTGCAGCCCGCGGTGCGCGATGTCGCGGCGATGCTGCGCTCGTTCGACTACGCCGCGCGCAGCGGCCCGGCGGGCGGCGACCCCTGGTCCCTGGAGTGGGCGCGGCGCACCCGCGACGCCTACTGCCTGGGATATGCGGAGGCCGGCGGGCTCGATCCGCGCTCCGCGCCCGAACTGATGCGCGCCTATGAGACCGACAAGGCCGTCTACGAAGTGCTCTACGAGGCCCGGCACCGGCCCGACTGGCTGGCCGTCCCGATGGCCGCCATCCGGCGCCTGGCGGCGAGCGGGGAGCGGGCCGTGGGGGTGGACGGGACCGGCCCGTCCGGGCCCGCCGGGCCCGACGGCCGGGGGTGAGGGGCCGCCGCCGCACCGCCGCCCGTCCGCCCCTGATCCGACCATGCCCCGCCCCGAGGAGGCCCCTCTCGTGACCGCCCGCCCGTCACCCAACCCCACCCCGGCCGGAATGACGCCGCCATCCCCCTCCGGATCTCCATCACCCAACCCCACCCCGGCCGGAATGACGCCGCCATCCCCCTCCGGATCTCCGTCACCCGCACCCACCCCGGCCGGAATGATGTCGCCGTCCCCCTCCGGACTCCCGCCGTCCCGCCCCACCGGACTCCCACCGTCCCATCCCACCGCACCCGGCGCCGCGCCCGCCCGGGGCGCAGGCGACGACCGGGCGGCGGGGCGGTCCGGCCACCCGGCCACGCCCCGGCCGCCGGCCACCGGTGCCGCGACGACGGGAGGAAGCACCGCCGGTGCCACCTTCGCCGCCCGGCCGCCCGGCCTCCGGGACGCGGCCGCCCCGCCCGGCCGGACAGCCGGGGCCGCGGGCCCGCCCCGCACGGAACGGCCGCACGGCAGCCACGGGGTCCGGGCCGCCGCGCCGCTGTCCGACGAGGACCGCGGCCGGCTGCTGGGCGGTGCGCAGCACGATCCGCACGGCCTGCTCGGCGCCCACCCCGTACGCGGC
Organism: Streptomyces sp. NPDC048637; assembly: GCF_040650675.1. Lineage (NCBI taxonomy): Bacteria > Bacillati > Actinomycetota > Actinomycetes > Kitasatosporales > Streptomycetaceae > Streptomyces > Streptomyces sp. NPDC048637. The sequence goes on along the minus strand of NZ_JBEZHQ010000025.1, from coordinate 53,020 downwards.
GGGCTGCTCATCCGGGTCCTGCGGCCGTATGCGAAGGGCGTCACCGTCCTGGCGAAGGGGCTGCGCGCCGATCTGCCCGCCGAGGGGGACGGGCTGTTCGCCGGGGTGCTGCCGCTGCGCACCGCCCCGGACTACGAGCTGCTGGTCGACTACGGCGACCACACCGAGACCGTGCGGGACCCCTATCGCTTTCTGCCCGCGCTCGGCGAGCTGGATCTGCATCTGTTCGGCGAGGGCCGGCACGAGCAGCTGTGGCAGGCGCTCGGCGCGCGGATCATGGAGCACCAGGGGGTGACCGGCACCCGCTTCACGGTCTGGGCTCCCAACGCCCAGGGCGTCCGGGTCGTCGGCGACTTCAACTACTGGGACGGCACCGGCTTCCCGATGCGCTCGCTGGGCTCGTCCGGCGTCTGGGAGCTCTTCCTCCCGGGCCTCGGCGAGGGCGAACTGTACAAGTTCGAGATCACCCGGCCGGACGGCTCCAGGACCGTACGCGCCGACCCGATGGCCCGGCGGACCGAGTGCCCGCCGGCGACCGCCTCGGTCGTGGAGGCGTCGCACTACCACTGGAACGACGCCGGCTGGATGGCCCGGCGCGGCGCGCGCCCCGTGCACGAGGCCCCGTTCTCCGTCTACGAGGTGCATCTCCCCTCCTGGCGTCCCGGCCTCACCTACCGCCAGCTGGCCGGTCAGCTCCCCGCCTACGTCAAGGATCTGGGCTTCACCCACGTCGAGTTCATGCCGGTCTCCGAGCACCCGTTCGGCGGCTCCTGGGGCTATCAGGTGACCGGGTTCTACGCGCCCACCGCCAGGATGGGCACCCCGGACGACTTCAGGTTCCTGATCGACGCGCTGCACCGGGCCGGCATCGGGGTACTGATGGACTGGGTGCCGGCGCACTTCCCGCGCGACGACTGGGCACTGGCGGAGTTCGACGGCCGCCCGCTCTACGAGCCGCAGGATCCGGCACGGGCCGCACACCCGGACTGGGGCACCCTGGAGTTCGACTACGGCCGCACCGAGGTCCGTAACTTCCTTGTCGCCAACGCCGTCTACTGGTGCGAGGAGTTCCATATCGACGGTCTCCGGGTGGACGCCGTCGCCTCGATGCTCTATCTCGACTACTCCCGCGAGGACGGCGGCTGGACGCCGAACGTCCACGGCGGCCGGGAGAACCTCGATGCGGTCGCCTTCCTCCAGGAGATGAATGCGACGGTCTACCGCCGCTGCCCCGGGGTCGTCACCATCGCCGAGGAGTCCACCGCCTGGGACGGCGTCACCCGCGCCACGCATCATGCCGGGCCCGGCGGCTTCGGCGGACTGGGCTTCGGCCTGAAGTGGAACATGGGCTGGATGCACGACTCCCTCGGCTATGTCTCCAAGGAGCCGGTGCACCGGAAGTACCACCACGGCGAGATGACCTTCTCCATGATCTACGCCTACTCCGAGAACTATGTGCTGCCGATCTCCCATGACGAGGTGGTGCACGGCAAGCGCGCACTGGTGTCGAAGATGCCCGGTGACTGGTGGCAGCAGCGCGCCGATCACCGGGCCTACCTCGGCTTCATGTGGGCCCACCCGGGCAAGCAACTCCTCTTCATGGGGCAGGAGTTCGCCCAGGGCGCGGAGTGGGCGGAGAGCCATGGACCGGACTGGTGGCTGCTCGATCCCTCGTACGGGGCGGAGCCGGACCACCGGGGCGTACGCGATCTGGTGCGCGAGCTGAACCGCCATTACGCCGCCACGCCCGCGCTGTGGGAACGCGACACCGATCCGGCCGGCTTCTCCTGGATCGACGGCGAGGCGAGCGAGGACAATGTCTTCCCCTTCCTGCGCTTCGCCGCCGACCGCTCCCCTCTGCTCTCCGTCACCAACTTCTCCCCCGTCGTCCGCCAGGCCTACCGGCTCGGCGTCCCCGACGACCTCCCCGCCTGGCGCGAGGTCCTCAACACCGATGACCCGCGCTACGGCGGCAGCGGCGTCGGCAACCCCGGCGTCCTCAAGGCCGAACCGATCCCCCGGAACGGCCGCGCCGTGTCCGTCTCCCTCGTGCTCCCCCCGCTGGCCACCCTCTGGCTACGACCGTCCTGAGCCCCCGCACGGGCGATCGCCGCAGGATGCGGGGAAGGGGTGGGTACCGTTTCCGGCACCCGCCCCTTCCCCCCTCCTGCGGCCCTGGGTCAGGCCTTGGCGGACGTCTTCTCCAAACCGCCGTTCCGCGGCGCGATGACCTCCGCGGGGACCGGCTCGGCGGCTGCGTCGTCGACCAGCGTCTTCTCGTCGAACGGCACCTGCCCGGCGAGCACTTCCGCCACCCGGGCCTTGTTGATCTCCTTGGTCCAGGTGCCGATCAGCACGGTGGCCACCGCGTTGCCGGCGAAGTTGGTCAGGGCGCGCGCCTCGCTCATGAAGCGGTCGATGCCGACGATCAGGCCGACGCCGTCGACCAGTTCGGGGCGGTGCGACTGCAGACCGCCGGCCAGCGTCGCCAGGCCCGCGCCGGTGACCCCGGCCGCCCCCTTCGACGCGATGACCATGAACACCAGCAGCGAGATCTGCTGGCCGAGCGGGAGCGGCTTGCCCATCGCCTCGGCCACGAACAGCGAGGACATCGTCAGGTAGATGGCGGTGCCGTCGAGGTTGAAGCTGTAGCCGGTGGGGACGGTGATGCCGACCACCGGCTTGCTGACGCCCAGGTGCTCCATCTTCGCGATCAGCCGGGGCAGCGCCGACTCCGAGGAGGAGGTGGACAGGATCAGCAGGAACTCCCGGGCGAGGTACTTCAGCAGCAGGAAGATATTGACGCCGGCGACCAGCCGGAGCAGCGCACCGAGCACCACGATCACGAACAGCAGACAGGTGACGTAGAAGCCGACCATGATGACGGCCAGCGACTTCAGCGCGTCCAGGCCGGTCTCGCCGACCACCGCCGCGATGGCGCCGAAGGCACCCACCGGCGCCGCCCACATGATCATGGCCAGGACCCGGAAGACCAGCTTCTGGAGGTGCCCGACACCGCGCAGCACCGGCTCGCCCGCCGAGCCCAGCGCCTGCAGACCGAAGCCGACCAGCAGCGCCACCAGCAGCGTCTGGAGCACCTCACCCTGGGTGAAGGCGGAGACCAGCGTCTTGGGGATCATGCCGAGCAGGAAATCGGGCAGCGACTCCCCGCCGCCCTCGGTCTGGGCGTGCCCGGCGTGCTTGACGGTCTCGGTCAGATGGAGGCCGGACCCGGGGTCCAGCAGATTGCCGACGACCAGGCCGATGGCCAGCGCGACGGTGGACATCACCATGAAGTAGCCGAGGGCCAGCCCGCCGACCGCGCCGACCTTGGCGGCCTTCCGCACCGAGCCGACGCCCAGCACGATGGTGCAGAAGATGACCGGCGAGATCATCATCTTGATCAGGTTCACGAACCCGGTGCCGAGCGGCTTGAGCTGGACGGCGACACCGGGGGCGGCGAAGCCCACGACGATACCGAGCAGGACCGCCCCGATCACGGCGATGTAGAGGAAATGGGTCCGGTCCCGCTTCACCGGCGCGGTCTCCCCGGTGGTGCCCCCGGACGGCGGGGTCTGTGCAGCCACGGCTGCCTCCTCGGTCTACGGCTGTGCGCTGATCTGCGGCTCTGTCACACAACAAGTCCCGGCGACTATGCACGCCGCTGTGGCGCGCGTCACCCTTACGTACATTTCGTTCACGTAAAAGTGACCGTGCAGACGGTTCTGCGGTAACCATGCAGACTGTTCAGCATGCGACTCCCCCGACCCCGGCCGCCCCGCCGGCTGCGCGGCCCCCGCAGCCTCGCCGGGCAGCTCTTCGCCATGCAGGTCGTGCTGGTGGCGGCGGTCGTAATGGGCTGCGCCGTCTTCGCGTACGTCAGCGCCGGCCGGCAGGCGGAGGAGACCGCGCGCCGGCAGGCGACCGCGGCGGCCACCGCCGTCGCCGACTCCCCGGCGGTCGTGGCGGCGGCCCGCACCAAGGACCCGACGGCCGCGCTCCAGCCGTACAGCGAACGGCTGCGGCGCGACGCGGGCGTCGACTTCGTGGTGGTGATGGCGCCGGACGGGACCCGCTGGACGCACCCCGAGCCGTCCGCGATCGGCAAGAAGTACCTGGGGCACACCGGACCGGCGCTGCGCGGCAAGATCTTCCCGGAGACTCACCTGGGCGTGCTCGGGCCGTCCGTACGGGTCGTCGCGCCGGTCCGGGATCCCCGGCGCGGCGACCGGATCACGGCGCTGGTCAGCTCCGGGATCACCATCGAGACCATCAGTGCGCAACTGCGTGACCAGGTGCTCGCGTTGATGGGCGTGGCCGCCGCGGCGCTGGCGCTCGGCGGGCTGGGGACGTATGTGATCAACGACCGGCTGCGGCGGCACACCCACGGGATGAACGCCCAGGAGCTCAGCCGGATGCACGACTACCACCAGGCCGCGCTGCACGCCGTGCGCGAGGGCCTGCTGATGCTCGACGGGCAGCGCAGGGTCGCCCTGATCAACGACGGCGGGCGGGAGCTGCTGGGGCTGTCCGACGACGCGGTGGGCCGCCGCGTCACGGAGCTGGGGCTGCCGGAGCCGCTGACCGAGGCGCTGCTGGCGTCCGGCCCGCGGGTCGACGAACTGCAGCTGACCAGCGAGCGGGTGCTGGTCGTCAACTCCGCGCCGGTCTCCGGCGGTGAGCGGCGCGGCAGCGTCGTCACCCTGCGCGATCACACCGAACTCCAGGCGCTCACCGGGGAGTTGGACTCGGTACGCGGCTTCACCGAGGCGCTGCGCTCACAGGCCCACGAGGCCGCCAACCGGCTGCACACCGTGGTCTCGCTGATCGAGCTGGGGCGGGCCGAGGAGGCCGTGGAGTTCGCCACCGCGGAGCTGGAGCTGGCGCAGGCGCTGACCGACCAGGTCGTCGGCGCGGTCGCCGAGCCGGTGCTCGCCGCGCTGCTGCTCGGCAAGGCGGCACAGGCCAACGAGCGTGGTGTCGCACTGATTCTGACGCCCGACAGCCGGATCGACGACGGGCTGCTGCCGCCCGGTCTGCCGGCCCGCGATCTGGTCACCGTGCTGGGCAACCTCCTCGACAACGCCCTCGACGCCGCCGCGCCCACCCAGGAACACGACCCCGACGAGCCGCCACGGGTACAGGTCACCGCGCGGGCCGCCGGGGGCGAGCTGCTGCTGCGGGTGGCGGACAACGGGCCGGGGGTGGCCGCGGACGCCGCCGAGGAGATCTTCCGCCGCGGCTGGACCACCAAGCCGAGCACGGGCGCACCCGCCCGGGGCCGCGGTCTGGGCCTGGCCCTGGTCCAGCAGGCGGTACGCCGCAACGGCGGCACCGTCACACTGGACCGGGCACCGGAGGGCGGTGCCCGGTTCACCGTACGGCTGCCGCTGCGGGCGGGGGCCACGACATGAGCGGGGCGCCGCCCTGCGCGGTCCGCCCGGCCGCGAGAGGATGGTTGCGGTGACCCCCGCCGACATCCGGGTCCTCGTCGTCGAGGACGATCCGGTCGCGGCCGACGCCCACGCCCTGTACGTCGGGCGGGTGCCCGGCTTCACCGTCTCCGGCACCGTGCACTCCGGCGCCGATGCCCGCCGCCACCTCGAACAGCACGCCGTCGATCTGCTGCTGCTCGATCTCTACCTGCCCGACGGCCACGGACTGCAGCTGGTGCGGACGCTGCGCGCGGCCGGGCACACCGCCGACATCATCGCGGTCACCTCCGCCCGGGATCTGGCGATGGTGCGCGAGGGCGTCTCGCTCGGTGTGGTGCAGTACGTCCTGAAGCCGTTCACCTTCGCCACCCTGCGCGACCGGCTCACCCGCTATGCGGAGTTCCGGGCCGCCACCGGCGAGGCCAGCGGGCAGGACGAGGTGGACCGGGCGATCGCCGCCCTGCGCGCGCCGCGTCCGGCCGCGCTGCCCAAGGGGCTGACCGCGGCCACCCTGCAGGCGGTGACCACGGTGCTGCGGGCCGCCGGGAGCGGGCTGACGGCGACCGAGGCGGCCGCCGACGTGGGCATCTCACGGATCACCGCCCGCCGTTATCTGGAACATCTCGTGGAGAGCGGCCGGGCCGCCCGCGCCCCCCAGTACGGCCAGGTCGGCCGCCCCGAATTGCGCTATCGCTGGTCGGGCCATTGACCCACTGTGACCGGTGACTTACTTTCAGCAGGCAGGACACCGTGGCTAGTTGGAGGTCGTGCCGTGCGCCCCACCGCCCCGCTGAGGTTTCTCGCCGCCACCGTCGTGGCCGCCGGCACGCTCACCGCCTGCGGCAGCGGGTCCGGGAGCGACACCGACACTGTCAAGGTCGCCTTCATCAAGGACACCAACAGCAGGGTCACCGTCCGGGACGACTATGTCCGGCTCGTGGCCCGGCAGTTCGAGAAGGCCAATCCCGGCAAGAAGGTCCGGCTCATCCCGATCCAGGCGTCCGAGAACGACTACTACACCAAGATCCAGCAGATGATGCGCTCCCCGCGGACCGCACCTGACCTGGTCTACGAGGACACCTTCCTGGTCAACTCCGATATCACCGCGGGGCTGTTGCGGCCGCTGGACGGCCACCTCCGTACCTGGGACGACTGGCGGCAGTTCGAGCCCGCCGCGAAGGCCGCGGCCAGGGGGCAGGACGGCAGGACCTACGGCGTCCCCGACGGTACGGACACCCGCGGACTGTGGTTCAACAAGAAGATCTTCCAGAAGGCCGGGCTGCCGGCCGACTGGCGGCCCAAGGACTGGGACGAGGTGCTGGCCGCGGCCCGCACGGTCCAGCGCAAGGTCCCCGGCGTCATCCCGCTGAACGTCTTCACCGGCAAGGGCGCGGGCGAGGCCGCCGTGATGCAGGGCTTCGAGATGCTGCTGTACGGCACCGGCGAGCACCAGCTCTACGACCCGGCCACGAAGAAGTGGGTCACCGGCACCCAGGGCTTCAAGGACAGCCTGGCCTTCCTCGACACGGTCTACAAGGAGCGGCTCGGGCCCGATGTCTCCGATGCGCTGAGCCCCAACATCCAGACCAATGTGGCCACCGAGCTGCTGCCCGAGGAGAAGCTCGCCATCGACCTCGACGGCTCCTGGCTGGGGCAGCAGTGGCAGAAGACGGGCGGCGGCAACCCCTGGCCCGAGTGGTCGGCCACACTGGGGCAGGCGCCGTTCCCCACCCAGCACGGCGCCCCGCCCGGCAGGGTCAGCCTGGCCGGCGGCTGGACCTGGTCGGTGCCGCAGAAGGCCCAGCAGCCCGATCTGGCCTGGAAGTTGATCGAGACCTTCCAGTCGAAGCCGAACGCCCTCGCATGGTGCGTACGGGGTGCCCAGATCGCGGTGCGCAAGGACGTCGCGGCCGACCCCCGCTACCGGAGGTCGGTGCCCGGCGTCGGCTTCTTCACCGGCCTGGTCAGGATCAGCCGCTACCGGCCCGCGCTGCCCGAGTACCCCAGGGTGGCCGCGGCGATCGGCGAGGCGATGGAGGCGGTGACCGCCGATGACTCCTCGCCGGGCAAGGCGGCCGCGGACTATGACGCGGCACTGACGTCCCTGGTCGGCGGCCGGACCGTCGCCAAGCCATGACCGGCGCCGTCGCCAGGGCCGCGGCCCGCGCCCGGACGCCCGGCGCCCGTCCGGCCGGCGGCCTCCGCACCCGGCTGCTGCGCTGGTCCCCGCTGGCCCCGGCCACCGTCCTGCTGCTGCTCTTCCTCGCCGGCCCGATCGGCTACTGCGTCCTCATCGCCTTCACCGACACCCAGCTGACCGGCCAGGAGTCGGCGTCCTTCGTCGGGGCGGCCAACTTCCGCCAGGCCTTCGGCGATCCGGCCTTCCGCAACGCCGTGGTGCTGACCCTGGTGTTCACCGTGCTCTCCTCGCTCGTCGGGCAGAACACCCTGGGCCTGGCGCTGGCCGGCCTGATGCGCCGCGCCACCCGGCCCGTACGGGCCCTGACGGGTGCGATGGTGATCACCGCCTGGGTGCTCCCGGAGATCGTGGCGGGCTTCTTGCTCTACACCTTCTTCGAGCGGCGCGGCACCCTCAACGCCCTGCTGGAGTGGCTCCACCTGCCCGCCCAGAACTGGCTGTTCACGCTGCCCATCATGGCCGTGTCGTTCGCCAACGTCTGGCGCGGTACCGCCTTCTCGATGCTGATCTACTCCGCGGCGCTGGCCGGGATCCCCCAGGAGGTCACCGAGTCCGCCGAGGTCGACGGGGCGGGCGGGCTGCGGCGGCTGTGGCACATCACGCTCCCGATGATCCGCCGCTCCATCGGCACCAATCTGATGCTCAACACCCTCCAGACGCTCTCGGTCTTCGGGCTGATCTGGGTGATGACCCGGGGCGGTCCGGGCAACCGCAGCCAGACGCTGCCGGTGTTCATGTACGACCAGGCGTTCCTGAAGTCCCTGATCGGCTACGGCACCGCGGTGGCGCTGCTGTTGCTGCTGGTGGGGGCGCTGTTCTCGGTCGTCTCTCTGCGTCTGATGCGCGAGGAGGTCTGAGCCGTGCCGCTCCCCCGCCGTCACCTCCCCCGAGCTCCCCGACGCGCTCCGCGCAGGGGGCGCCCCCACCGGCTGGCCGCCGACGCCGGGCTGCTGGTCACCGCGGTGGCGTTCGCGGTGCCGCTGGTGTGGCTGGTGCTGGCGTCACTGGACGCGGAGGCGACGCTGCGGGTGCGGCTGCCCGGGTCCCCGACGCTGCACAACTTCTCGGCGGTGCTGACCGACGAGATCACCTTCACCCCGATGCTCAACAGCCTGCTGATCTGCGGCGGCGCGACGCTGCTGACGGTGGTCTGCGCGGCACTGGCCGCCTATCCGCTGTCCCGCTTCCGCTCGCGCCTCGCCCGCCCGTACCTGCTCACCATCCTGTTCGCCACCTGTCTGCCGGTCACCGCGGTCATGGTCCCGGTCTACGGGCTGTTCGTGCAGATCGATCTGATCGACACCCGGTATGGCACCGCGCTGTTCCTGGCCGCCGCCCAACTCCCGTTCGCCATCTGGCTGATGAAGAACTTCATGGACGGGGTGCCGAAGGTCCTGGAGGAGGCCGCGTGGACGGACGGCGCCTCCTGGCCGCAGACCCTGCTGCGGGTGATTCTGCCGCTGATGGGACCCGGCGTCGCCGTCGTCGCGATCTACACCTTCATCATGATGTGGGGAAACTTCTTCGTCCCCTTCATGCTGCTGCTCTCCCCCGAGAAACTGCCCGCCTCGGTGAGTATCTTCAATTTCTTCGGCAATTACGGTGCCATCGCCTTCGGCGAACTGGCGGCATTCTCGATCCTGTACTCGACACCGGTCGTCGTGCTGTACATCGTGATTTCCGGACGACTCGGCGGCGGCTTTGCGCTCGGTGGCGCCGTGAAGGGCTGAGGGGATGTGCCATCGGAAGCATCGGAAAGCCCGAGGCCGGACCGGGAAACCGGCTGGCTAGTAGCTTCCTACGACGTTCCGGCTTGGATATCCGCACCATAGGTGGGCCCGCACTTCGTCACTTACCGTGTGCCGGTGAACACGCCAGCCGGGGAGCCCCGCCGGCCCCCTTTCGACGCCGAGGCCGCCCGCCGGCTCCGCGAGGCCCTCGGCATGACCCCCGCCCATGTCGCCTATGGAATAGCGGCCGCCTTCGGAATGCGGACAGCCCCCGAAACGGTGGCTTCCTGGGAACGGGGGGAAAGCAGCCCCTCGGAGGCCGAACTCACCGCGCTGGCCGGCGCACTGTGGTGCGCCCCGGGCGAGCTTCTCGGTACACCGGGCACCCTGCGCGAGTACCGTCTGGCGCTCGGCCTCGCCCCGGCGGACCTCGCGCGGCGCATCGGCATGGACCCGGGCGCGTACGCGCGTCTGGAGGACGGCGGGAGATGGACCGGCAACGACCGGCAGGCCGCGGCGCTCGCCGAGGTGCTGCGGCTGCCGCTGCCCGCACTGCTCCGCTTCACCGGCCGGGAGGGGAAGCTGGCCGAGCTGCTGATCAGCGCCGCCACCACCCGCTGGCAGGCCTACGTCCGGCCGGTGGGCAAGCTCGTTCCGCTGCCCAAGCGGCAGCTCCAGGACGTCCTGCAGGGCCTGCACGGCGAGTATCAGGCGACCATGACCGCTACGCTCCACTGGGGCGACGGGGACAGCGCCGCGGAGTCCGGCAGGGCGGGACGCGCCCTTCTCGACGGCATCGTGGCGGAATTCTGGGCCCGGGCCGGTATGCCGCCGCAGCCCTGAGCGCGGCCGTCAGCCCTGAGTGCTCCCGTCAGCCGCTGGGCGGAGGGCTGTCCGTCCAGAGAACTACGCCGGGGCCGGTGATAGCACTTCCGGCCGGTCGGGCTTTCGGTCCCTGCGGGTGAGGACCACGCTGACCTGCGCATTCAAGAATAGGAACGTCGAAATCTTCCGTTCCTTCTCCAGGAGTCCCCGTGACCCACGCGGCTGCCTTCCCGGGTTTTCCCGGTTCCCCCGCCCCCACCCGCGCCACCGCCGCCGTCGCCGCCCGCGCCACGGATCTGAGCAAGGTCTACGGCCAGGGGGAGACCCGTGTGGTCGCGCTGGATTCCGTCTCGGTCGAGTTCGGCAAGGCCCAGTTCACCGCGATCATGGGCCCGTCCGGCTCCGGCAAGTCGACGCTGATGCACTGCATGGCCGGTCTGGACGCGATCTCGTCCGGCTCGGCCCGGATCGGCGACGTGGAGCTGGCGTCGCTGAACGACAGACAGCTGACGCGGCTGCGCCGGGACAAGATCGGCTTCATCTTCCAGGCGTTCAATCTGCTGCCGACGCTGACCGCGCTGGAGAACATCACGCTGCCCATGGACATCGCGGGCCGTAAGCCCGACCGGGAATGGGTCAGCGCCGTCATCGAGACCGTCGGCCTGTCCGGGCGCCTGGCGCACCGGCCGGCGCAGCTCTCCGGTGGCCAGCAGCAGCGGGTCGCGGTCGCCCGGGCGCTGGCCGCCCAGCCGGAGATCATCTTCGCGGACGAGCCGACCGGCAACCTCGACTCCCGCTCCGGCGCCGAAGTGCTGGGCTTTCTGCGGGAGTCGGTGCAGGCGATGCAGCAGACGGTCGTGATGGTCACCCATGACCCGGTCGCCGCTGGCTATGCGGACCGGGTGGTCTTCCTCGCGGACGGCCGGATCGTCGAGGAGCTGCACTCGCCGACCGCGGACGCCGTCCTGGACCGGATGCGGCTCTTCGACTCCAAGGGCCGTACGAGCTGACACCGGCGCTCCGCCCTACCGCCCTCGCCGGGGCGCTGCCCTTCATCCCGAGCCACCGGACCCAGGACTGACACCACCACCATGCTGCGTACTGCCCTGCGCAATGTTCTTGCGCACAAAGCCCGATTGATGATGACCGCGCTCGCGGTGCTGCTCGGCGTCGCCTTCGTCGCCGGCACCCTCATCTTCAGCGACACCGTCGGCGAGGCCGTCAAGAAGGCCTCCACCAAGAACCTCAAGGGGGTGGACGTCTCCGTCCAGGCCGTCTCCGACGACCAGATCCCCCCGGGGACGGACAAGGGCGGCAAGCGCACCACCGCCCTCGACGACAAGCTGGTGGACGCCGTCCGCGCCCTGCCCGGCGTGCAGTCGGTGCGGCGCGATGTCACCGGCACGGCCACCCTCGCCGGCCCGGACGGCATACCGATCGGCAACGGCTGGCAGAACCTCGCCACCAACTTCCAGCCGGACAAGGACGGCTACGACGCCCGCTACCCGCTGATGGCGGGCCGCGGACCGGCCGCCGGCAACGAGATCGCGCTGGACGAGGCCACCGCGAAGGCGGCCGGCCACCAGGTCGGCGACTCCGTGCGGTTCGCCACCGACGGCCCGGTGCTGACGAAGAAGCTGGTCGGCATCGTCACCACCGAGGACCCGCAGGTGACCGCCGGCGGCAGCCTCACGCTCTTCGACACCGCCACCGCACAGAAGCTCTATCTGCAGGCCGGTCAGTTCGACGAGCTGGTGGTGAGCGCCGCGCCCGGCACCGATCAGCAGGCCCTGACCGCCAAGGTCCGCGAGATCCTGCCCGAGAAGCGTGCCGAGGCCACCAGCGGTGCCGAACTCGCCGCCGAGCAGTCCCGGAGGATCGCCGAGCAGAACAAGTCCCTGAGCCAGACCCTGCTGGTCTTCGCCGGTATCGCGCTGTTCGTCGGCATCTTCATCATCGCCAACACCTTCACCATGCTGATCTCCCAGCGCAGCCGGGAGATCGCACTGATGCGCGCGGTCGGTGCCTCCCGCCGGCAGGTGGTCCGCTCGGTACTCGCCGAGGCATGCCTGCTGGGCCTGGTCTCGTCGGTCGTCGGGTTCGGGCTGGGCGCCGGGATCGCGGTGGGCCTGCGGGCGGTGCTCGACGCCAATGGCGCGGGCTTCCCTGACGGGCCGGTCATCATCAGCCCGACCGCGGTGCTCTCCTCGCTCGCGGTGGGTGTCGTGGTGACCGTCCTCGCCGCCTGGCTGCCGTCCCGCAAGGCCGCGAAGATCGCCCCGGTGGAGGCGCTCAGCACCGTCGAGGCACCGCCGGTGCTGCGCAGCCTGGTGATCCGCAATTCCCTGGGCGCGGTCGTCACCGGCCTCGGCGTCGCGATCATGTTCTACGTCACCACGCTGAAGTCGGCCGACGACTTGGTGATCGCGATGGCGGGCTCGATGCTGACGCTGACCGGTGTCGTCATCCTCGCGCCGCTGCTGTCGCGGCCGCTGGTCTCGCTGGCCGGCGTGCTCACCATCCGGCTCTTCGGCATCGGCGGCAAGCTGGCCAAGGAGAACGCGCTGCGCAACCCGCGCCGTACGGCGGCGACCGCCTCCGCGCTGATGATCGGCCTCACCATGATCACCGGGATGACGGTCGTCGGGAACTCGGCACAGCAGGCCATGGACAAGATGACGGCCAACGGCCTGAAGGCCGACTACAAGATCTCGACGTCGACGTACATCGGTCTGGACGCCAAGCTGTCGCAGAAGGTGGCGGACATCCCGGGCGTCACGGCGATGGCCCCGCTGCGCAGCGGGGGCGTCGAGGCCGGTGATTCCTACCTGAGCCTGGTCGGCACCGACCTCGCGGCGATCGGCGAGGTCGCCCAACTGGACTTCAAGAGCGGCTCGTTGGCGGCAACCGGCGGCAACGGCATCGCGGTCTCCCAGACGGCGGCCACCGAGCACGGCTGGCAGACCGGCGAAACGCTCGACGCGACCTTCGGGGACAAGAAGAAGGCGAAGCTGAAGATCGTCGGGATCTACGCGGACAACGAGGCGGTCGGCGAGGCGTTCGGTGCCACGTCCCTGATGGACCCGCACCTGGTCGAGAAGAAGAACGAAAAACTGCTGGTGAAGGCCGCTGACGGCCCGACGGAAGGGCTGGAGAAGCAGATCCGGCACGCCCTCGGCGACAGCCCGCTGCTGAAGGTCCAGGACCACGCCGACCTCCGCAAGGAGAACGCCGGGCAGATCGATACCGTGCTCTACATGGTCTACGGACTGCTGGGTATGGCCGTCATCATCGCGGTGGTGGGCGTCGTCAACACCCTCGCCATGTCGGTCTTCGAGCGGACCCGCGAGATCGGGATGCTGCGGGCGATCGGGCTGGACCGCAGCGGCATCAAGCAGATGGTCCGGCTGGAGTCGGTGGTCATCTCGCTGTTCGGCGCGATTCTGGGCATGGGCGTGGGGACCTTCCTCGCCTGGGCCTGCGGCAATCTGTTCAGCCAGGGTCTCCCGACCTACGAACTGCTGCTGCCCTGGGGCCGGCTCGGACTGTTCCTGCTGATCGCGCTGGTCGTGGGGGTGCTGGCCGCGCTGTGGCCGGCCCGCCGGGCGGCCCGGCTGAACATGCTGGAGGCCATCGGCGCCCAGTGACCGCGCAGGCGAACGGCGGCGCGCCTGCCCTCAACCGAGGGGAGGCGCGCCGCCGTTGGTGCTTTGGGGGACGTACGCGGGGCTCAGAAGACCGACTCGGCCTCGTCCATCCGCCAGTCGGGCACCGTCTTGAGCTCGGTGACCGCCTCGGCCAGCGGCACCATCGTGATGTCGGTGCCGCGCAGCGCGGTCATCCTGCCGAAGTCGCCGCGGTGGGCGGCCTCGACGGCGTGCCAGCCGAAGCGGGTGGCGAGCACCCGGTCGTACGCGGTGGGGGTACCGCCACGCTGCACATGACCGAGAATGACCGGGCGGGCCTCCTTGCCGAGGCGCTTCTCCAGCTCGATGGCGAGGTGGTTGCCGATGCCGGAGAACCGCTCGTGACCGAACTGGTCGATCGCGCCCTTCTTGTAGTCCATGGTCTCCTCGGCGGGGTGCGCGCCCTCCGCGACACAGACGACCGCGAACTTCTTGCCCCGGGCGAACCGCTCCTCGACCATCGTGACCAGGTCGTCGACGTCGAAGGGGCGCTCGGGCAGACAGATGCCGTGGGCGCCGCCGGCCATCCCGGACTCCAGCGCAATCCAGCCCGCGTGCCGTCCCATCACCTCGACGACCATGACCCGCTGGTGCGACTCCGCGGTGGTCTTGAGGCGGTCGATCGCCTCCGTCGCGACGCCGACGGCGGTGTCGAAACCGAAGGTGCGGTCGGTGGAGGAGATGTCGTTGTCGATGGTCTTGGGGACGCCGACGACCGGCATCCCGGCGTCCGCCAGCATCCGCGCGGCGGTGAGGGTGCCCTCGCCGCCGATCGGGATCAGGACATCGATGCCGTAGTCCTTGGAGAGGTCCTTGGACTTCTCACAGGCCTCGCGGAGCCGGTTGCGCTCCAGCCGGGACGAGCCGAGGATGGTGCCACCGCGGGCGAGGATGCCGCTGACCGCGTCGAGGTCGAGCTTGCGGAAGCGCCCTTCGAGCAGCCCCTTGAAGCCGTCCTCGAAGCCTATGACCTCGTCGTCGTGCCCGGTGAGGGCACGGTGGACAACAGACCGGATCACAGCGTTGAGGCCGGGACAGTCGCCGCCTGCGGTGAGGACTCCGATACGCATCGTGCTGTGTCTCCTGTGCTCGCTGTTGGTTCGTGTGAGCCGGTCCGATTGTTTCACGGGCCGGCCGGCCCTCCCCGCACACAGACCTCACCCCTACTGTCCCCGTACCGGCTCCGCAAGGGAAACTGGGAGAGCGGCTTATCCACCGCCGCAGGTATTGTCAAGAGGGGCAAGCCCACGATAACGGCTGATTTTGTCCTTGCGGCCCACGGAATGGATCGGAGAGCACGCGTGACGCGCAGCGTGTACGTGACCGGGATCGACCGCGGCGACGGCCGCCAGGTCGTCGAGCTGGGAGTCATGGAACTCCTGACCCGCCATGTCGACCGGGTGGGGGTGTTCCGCCCGCTGATGCACAGCGACGGGCCCGACCGGCTCTTCGACCTGCTGCGGGCCCGTTACCGGCTCACCCAGTCCGCCGACTCCGTATACGGCCTCAGTTACGACGAGGCCGCCGTCCTCCAGGCGGAGCGCGGCACCGACGAGCTGGTCTCCCGGCTCGTCGCGCGCTTTCACGCCGTGGCCAGGGACTATGAGTACGTCCTGGTCCTCGGCTCGGACTTCGCGGCCACCAGCCTCCCGGACGAGCTGGCCCTCAACGCCCGGCTCGCCAATGAATTCGGCGCCGCGGTGCTGACCGTCGTCGGCGGCCAGGGCCAGGAGGCCGAGTCCGTCCGCGCCGAGGCCCGCAACGCCTACCGCGCCTACCACTCGCTGGGCTGCGACGTCGTGGCCATGGTCGTGAACCGGGTCGCCCCCGAGCACCGCGAGGCCATCGTCGACCGGCTGTCCGCCCGGCTCCCGGTGCCCTGCTACGCCCTCCCCGAGGACGGCTCGCTGTCCGCGCCGACCGTCGGCCAGATCGTGCACACCCTCGGCGCCGAGGTGCTGCTCGGCGACGACTCGGGGCTCGCCAGGGACGCCCGGAACTTCGTCTTCGGCGGCGCGATGCTGCCGACCTTCCTCAAGGCGCTCACGCCCGGCTGTCTCGTGGTGACCCCCGGGGACCGGGCGGACCTGGTCATCGGCTCGCTCGCCGCGCACAGCGCCGGCGCCCCGCCGATCGCGGGAGTGCTGCTCACCCTCGACGAGAAGCCCGGCGCCGACATCATGGCGCTGGCCGGCCGGCTCGCCCCCGGCACCCCGGTGGTCTCCGTACCCGGCGGCTCCTTCCCGACCGCGGCCGAGCTGTTCGCGATCGAGGGCAAGCTGAACGCCGCCTCACCGCGCAAGGCGGAGACCGCGCTCGGCCTCTTCGAGCGGCATGTGGACACCGTCGAGCTGACGAACCGCATCTCCGTCGCCCGCTCCGGCCGGGTCACGCCGATGATGTTCGAGCACGAGCTGATCGAGCGCTCCCGCGCCGGCCGCCGCCGCGTCGTCCTCCCCGAGGGGAGCGAGGAGCGGGTGCTGCGCGCCGCCGATGTGCTGCTGCGCCGCGATGTCTGCGATCTGACGCTGCTGGGCGAGGAGGAGGCGATCCGCAAGCGCGCCGCCGACCTGGCCATCGACCTGGCGGGCGCCCAGATCATCGACCCGCAGACCTCCGAGCTGCGCGAGCGGTTCGCCGAGCGCTACGCCGCGCTGCGGGCCCACAAGGGCGTCAGCGTCGAGCTGGCCTTCGACGTGGTCGCGGACGTCTCCTACTTCGGCACGCTGATGGTCCAAGAAGGCCTGGCCGACGGCATGGTCTCCGGTGCGGTGCACTCCACCGCCGCCACCATCCGCCCCGCCTTCGAGGTCATCAAGACAAAGCCGGGCGCCCAGATCGTGTCCTCGGTGTTCTTCATGTGCCTGGCGGACCGGGTGCTGGTCTACGGGGACTGCGCGGTCAACCCGGACCCGAACGCCGAGCAGCTGGCGGACATCGCCATCCAGTCGGCCACCACCGCCGCCCAGTTCGGCGTCGAGCCGCGGATCGCGATGCTGTCGTACTCGACCGGTACCTCCGGCTCCGGTGCGGACGTCGACAAGGTCCGCAAGGCCACCGAGATCGTCCGTGCGCTGCGCCCCGATCTGCTGGTCGAGGGCCCGATCCAGTACGACGCGGCGGTGGACGCGGCGGTCGCGCAGACCAAGCTGCCCGAATCCGATGTCGCGGGCAAGGCCACTGTGCTGATCTTCCCGGACCTGAACACCGGCAACAACACCTACAAGGCCGTGCAGCGCTCGGCCGGTGCGGTCGCCGTCGGCCCGGTCCTGCAGGGGCTGCGCAAGCCGGTCAACGACCTCTCGCGCGGCGCCCTGGTCCAGGACATCGTCAACACCGTGGCGATCACCGCCGTCCAGGCCCAGGGCGCCCAGCCCGGCGCCGCACACACCGCCTGACCAGGCCCCCACCCGCCTCCCCCACCCCATCGGAAAGCGCTACATGACTGCCAAAGCCACCCGCGTTCTCGTCCTCAACTCCGGCTCCTCCTCGGTGAAGTACCAGCTGCTCGACATGACTGACGGCACACGTCTCGCCGTCGGCCTGGTCGAGCGGATCGGCGAGGAAACCTCGCGCCTGGCCCACACCCCGCTGGCCACCGGGGGCGACAAGCGCGAGACCGAAGGCCCGATAGCCGACCACGAGGCCGCGCTGAAGGCCGTCGCCGCGGAGCTGTCCGCCGACGGGCTCGGCCTCGATTCCCCGCAGCTGGCCGCGATCGGGCACCGGGTGGTGCACGGCGGACTGAAGTTCACCGCACCGACCGTGATCGACGACGCGGTGCTCCAGGAGATCGAGCGGCTGGTGCCGGTCGCGCCGCTGCACAACCCGGCGAACATCACCGGCATCCGGACCGCTCAGACGCTGCGCCCGGACCTGCCGCAGGTCGCGGTCTTCGACACCGCCTTCCACACCACGATGCCGGAGTACGCGGCCCGCTACGCCATCGACGTGGAGACCGCCGACGCCCACCGCATCCGCCGCTACGGCTTCCACGGCACCTCGCACGCGTATGTCTCCCGCAAGACCGCCGAGCTGCTGGGCAAGGACCCCTCCGAGGTCAATGTCATCGTGCTCCACCTGGGCAACGGCGCCTCCGCCTCGGCGGTGGCCGGCGGTCGCTGTGTGGACACCTCGATGGGGCTCACCCCGCTGGAGGGCCTGGTCATGGGCACCCGCTCCGGTGATATCGACCCGGCGGTGACCTTCCACCTCAAGCGGGTCGCGGGGATGTCGGAGGACGACGTCGATGTGCTGCTCAACAAGAAGAGCGGTCTGGTCGGGCTGTGCGGCGACAACGACATGCGGGAGATCCGGCGCCGGATCGACGAGGGTGATGAGCGCGCCCGGCTCGCCTTCGACATCTACATCCACCGGCTGAAGAAGTACATCGGGGCCTACACCGCGGTGCTCGGCCGGGTCGACGCGGTGGCGTTCACCGCGGGCGTCGGGGAGAACGCCGCCCCGGTGCGCGCGGCCGCGGTCGCCGGCCTGGAGGAGATGGGCCTGGCCGTGGACGCCGACCTCAACGCCGTCCGGTCCGGCGAGCCCCGGCTGATCTCGCCCGAGTACACCCGGGTCGCGGTGGCCGTCGTGCCGACCGACGAGGAACTGGAGATCGCCCAGCAGACATACGCCCTGGTCAACGCCTAGACATTGGTGTTTCCACCTACCGGAATATTCCGCTCTGAAACAAACCGATAGGATTCCGCCATGCGCCGTTCCAAAATCGTCTGCACCCTGGGCCCCGCCGTCGACTCCTACGACCAGCTGAAGACGCTGATCGAGGCCGGTATGAACGTGGCCCGTTTCAATATGAGCCATGGGACCCAGCCGGAGCACGAGGAGCGGTACCACCGCCTCCGCAAGGCCTCCGAGGAGACCGGCCGCGCCGTCGGTGTGCTGGCCGACCTCCAGGGCCCCAAGATCCGCCTGGAGACCTTCGCCGACGGCCCCGTGGAGCTGGTGCGGGGCGATGAGTTCATCATCACCACCGAGGACGTCCCCGGCGACCGGACCATCTGCGGGACGACCTACAAGGGCCTGCCCGGCGATGTGTCCAAGGGCGACCCGGTCCTGATCAACGACGGCAATGTCGCGCTCCAGGTCACCGAGGTCGACGGTCCGCGGGTGCGGACCATCGTCATCGAGGGCGGGGTCATCTCCGACCACAAGGGCATCAACCTGCCCGGCGCCGCGGTGAACGTCCCCGCGCTGTCCGGGAAGGACATCGAGGACCTCAAGTTCGCCCTGCGGATGGGCTGCGACATGGTCGCGCTGTCCTTCGTGCGGGACGCCAAGGACGTCCAGGACGTGCACCGCGTCATGGACGAGGTGGGCCGCCGGGTCCCGGTCATCGCCAAGGTCGAGAAGCCGCAGGCGGTCGCCAACATGCAGGAGGTCGTGATGGCCTTCGACGCCGTCATGGTCGCCCGTGGTGACCTGGCGGTGGAGTACCCGCTGGAGAAGGTCCCGATGGTGCAGAAGCGCCTGGTGGAGCTGTGCCGCAGGAACGCCAAGCCGGTGATCGTCGCGACCCAGATGATGGAGTCGATGATCACCAACTCCCGCCCGACCCGCGCCGAGGCGTCCGACGTCGCCAACGCCATCCTCGACGGCGCCGACGCGGTCATGCTCTCCGCCGAGTCGTCCGTCGGCGCCTACCCGATCGAGACCGTCAAGACGATGTCGAAGATCGTCGAGGCGGCCGAGGAGGAGCTGCTCTCCAAGGGCCTGCAGCCGCTGGTGCCCGGCAAGAAGCCGCGTACGCAGGGCGGTTCGGTGGCCCGTGCGGCGTGCGAGATGGCGGACTTCCTGGACGGCAAGGCGCTGATCGCCTTCACCAAGTCCGGTGACACCGCCCGCCGGCTCTCCCGCTACCGCGCGGCCCAGCCGATCCTGGCCTTCACCACCGAGGCGTCCACCCGCAACCAGCTCACGCTGAGCTGGGGTGTCGACGCCTTCGTCGTGCCGCACGTCGACAACACCGACGCGATGGTCGACCTGGTGGACGCCGAACTGCTCAAGCTGCAGCGCTACAGCAAGGGCGACACCATGCTCATCACCGCAGGTTCGCCCCCCGGCGTCCCCGGCACCACCAACATGGTCCGGGTGCACCACCTCGGCGGCGAGCAGGTCTGACGCACCGGCGCACGAAAAGGCGGTGGGCCGCCCCTGTAGGAGGGGGTGGCCCACCGCCTTTTCTGCGGCTCCCGAACGGGTCGGTGGCCCGGGGCGTTCCTCAGCCGGTCATGAACTGGTGCAGACCCGGGACGTGGAGATTGCCGCCGAACTGACCCGCCTGTTCGATCTTCACCTTGGTGAAGTAGGCGAACGGGACATTGAGCGGCGGCGGGTGCTCGGGGTCGAAGACGATCGGGATCAACCCGAAGAGGTTGCCCTGGAGCCGCTCGGTGTACATCGTCACCTTGCCGCCGCGGATCGTGGACGTGGACCCCTGGGACGCCTGTACGTGGTACTTCTTGCCGGACGCCCGGTCATCGACGGTCTGATGCAGATCACCGATGTCGACGCTGTCGGCGGTGAACTTCAGGACCTGCTTGCTGTGGCCGTTCTGGGTGGTGACGTTGACGACGCCCTCGTAGTTCAGACCGCGCAGGGTGAGCGCGCTGGACTCCAGGTGCCAGGGGTCGTCGGGCAGGGTGACGGGCGCCTGCTCGTCCTTGCCCTTCTGCTTGTTCTCGACGACGCAGGGGTACGCCTTCTTGCCGTCGGCGTCCTTGCCGTCGAGGCCACCGCCGGGCAGGGCGTTGTCCGCCGCGCCCACGGCGCCGTGGACCGTGTCGTTGACGGTCTTCGACCCGTTCTTGGCGGTGTCACCGGCCTTGTCGGCACCGTCCTTGAGCCGGTCGGCCGTGTCCGTGACCGGCTTGGTGACCTTGTCCGTGGCCGACCCGGCGTCCTTCGACACGGACGGCGAGGGGCTCGGGGAGGCCGGCTCGGACGCGGTGGGGCTCGGCGAGGCGGAGGGCTCCTCGGACTTGTCGTCCTCCTTGTCGTCCCCGCCCAGGAGACCGCCGAGCGCATCACCGATGCCGCCCAGCAGACCTCCGTCGTCCTTCTTCTCCTCGGAGGGCGACGGCGACGGGGTCGCGGAGCCCGAGGGCTCGTCGGTCTTCGCGGAGCCAGACGGCTCGGGCTCGGGCGTCTTGTCCGTGTCCTTGCCGGCCGAGGGGGAGGGCGAGGCGGAGGGCTCGTCGGACGGCTTGGCGTCGTCCTTGGTGTCCTTCGCGCCGTCCTTGGACGTGTCGTCCTTCTGCTCCACCTTGTCCGGAGCAGTGACGCACGGGCCGTCCTTGAAGGGGCTCTTGGGTGCCGGCTTGGCTATCGCCATCTGGGGCGTCAGCCCCATCCCCATGAGCACGGCGGACGGCATGGCGGCGATGGCTATCGCCTTGCCCGCGGGCACGTGAAACCGAGTCAGCAGCGGCTTCTTCGGCGCCGCATGCCTCGGCCCGGTTCTCGCCCCGGTAGCTGCGTTCTCCTCGTGCAGCTCATCACCCGGCACGGTGCCTCCCGTTCGTTCCGTTGGTCGGGCTCGTTCCTGACAGGTCGTCCAGTCCATTGCCCAACCCGGGACCGGCGGCAGGCGCCGGGTGCGTGGCGACCACCGGTCCGGCGACCGTGTGACGGGCCGGCTCCTCGGCGTCGTTCCCGCCCTGAGAGGTCCTGCCCGGCGCCCAGGAGACACCGAGCGCACCGCCGATCAGCCCCAGAAGGAAGCCGATCAGGAAGGCGCCGAAGTTCGAGACGACCAGGGAGACCAGGGAGAGCAGAATCGCCGCCACACCCGCGAAGACACGCGAGGCGGGCTGGAACCACATGGTCAGACCGAGCACGACCAGCAGTACGCCGATGATCAGCGAGCCGGCGCCGGCGGTGGTCGCCATGCGGACGGTCAGGGAACCGATCGTGAGATTCGCGTAAGGGATGTACATGATCGGGATGCCGGCCAGCAGAGTCAGCAATCCGCCCCAGAACGGGCGGTGTCCGCGCCACTCCCGGAACGAAATCCGCTTCCGGCCGATGGTCTCGATCAGCCGTGGTCGCGTTTCGGCGCTCATGTCGTACAGCTCCTCGGGACTGGCAAATCGGTGGTTCTGTGCTGGGTGTCCTCCTGAGCGCTACCCGCGTACGGGCACGGGGAACGGCAACTGCCGCACAGCTCGCCCCGCGCCCGCACGCTCAGTGCGTCAGAAGCACTCGCTCTTGCCCTTGGCGACGCTCATCTTGAGGCCGCTGAGCTTGAACGTGCCGGCCGTCGTGGCCCAGGCAGTCTGCTTGACGTGGGTCAGCGTGGCCGAGTCGGCCTGCTGGGCGAACGAGCCGGGGTCGGCCTTGTCGCCCTTGTGCATGCCCGGACCCTTGGTCGTCGAGCCTGCCGCAACACCGATGTCGATGTTGTTGAAGGTCGCGTCCGCGTCCAGCTGATCGAGGTCGATGTAGAGGTTCTTCGCCTCGACAGGCGTGGCACCGCCACCGGCCGACAGCTTCATCGACACATCGCCGAAGACCGGGACCGGAACAACTACCGACTGGCACAGGTTCTTGATCTTGGCGTTCGAGAACCCCGAGACCGCCACCGGGACCTGCTTGCCGCCCTTCTGGGCGTCAATGGCTCCGTACTGAACAAAGCCGGTGCCGTCCAGACGGTCAGTAGCGACCTTGAACTGCTGACCGGACACACTGAACGATGCCGCGAGCGCACCCTGCGAAAGGGCGACGCCGATCGCGGCGGTCGCCGCGACGCTGGGCACCATGACGACGGCGAACCGCTTCCATCTGGTCCCGCCACGAGCCAGGGACTCCATGACTTTCCTCCTTCTCGGACGTACATCTCCGGTACCGGCCGCCCGAGTTGGGAGCCGTACCTGGGATGGGAGAAGTGCTACGTCCTCGGGAAGGAGAGCGCCTGTTCTCGGAGGCACATCGTGTTCCGAACACCGGCGATCACCCCCGAGCGACAACCACTGGCCACGCTCTCGCGCAACCTCCTGGACAGGCCCTGCCGGGTGGGGCAGAGACCCCCCTGTCCACGGCCGGCGCCACTGCCGCCGACCACTCGGTGGGGACCCAAGTACCCCGCGGCACCGACCGGATGCCGGGCTGCGGGAATGGACCGAGCCTGGCCGATCGTGGTCCATTCACGGCCGCCGCACAAGGGGCTCGTTACTTGCGGGTAACGGCCCGATAAACACGCCGCGACACGACGAGATCAACTGGACACACACCGTCGCCGTTAACAGCGAGGGGACATGAGGCAATTGCGGACACACTGCCGCAAGCGGGTCGCTGGGACTTACTTGAAGTAACAGCGGCCACGTTTACCAAGTTTTGGTAAAACGTGGCCGCTGCTCCGTTTGTTTGGTCAACTCACGGAGGCCGTACTGGTCAGAAGCGGGCGAGTCACAAGACAGCGGGTCAGAACAGCACCCGGGCCAGCGCCGTACGGGCCGCCGTCACCCGCGGATCGTCCGCGCCGATGACCTCGAACAGCTCCAGCAGCCGCACCCGCGCGGCCTCGCGGTCGTCCCCCGCGGTCCGCTTCACCGCGTCGACCAGCCGCCCGAAGGCGTCCTCGACATGCCCGCCGACCAGATCGAGGTCCGCGGCACGGATCTGCGCCGGCACATCGGCCGGGTTCTCCGCGGCCTCCTTGCGCACCGCCTGCGGATCCAGGTCCTGCACCCGGGCCAGAAGTTCGGCCTGCGCCAGACCGAGCTTGGCCTCCGGGTTGCCCGGGTCGTCGGAGAGCACGTTCTTGTAGGCCTGGACGGCACCACCCAGGTCGCCGGAGTCCAGCGCCTGGTTCGCGGCCTCCAGCAGGGCGTCATAGGGACCGGCCGGCACCGGGGCCTCGGCCGGCTCCGCCTGCTCGTCCGCGACTTGCGGGTCGACCGGCGCCCCCACGATGCCGAACTGCTGCTCGGCGGCCTGTACCAGCTGGTCGAGCACGTCGCGGATCTGCGACTCGGGGGCCGCACCCTGGAAGAGCGGGATCGGCTGGCCCGCCACCACCGCGAAGACCGCCGGGATGCCCTGCACCCCGAACTGCTGGAACAGCATCTGGTTGGCATCGACGTCGATCTTGGCAAGGACGAACTTGCCGGCGTACTCCCCCGCGAGACGCTCCAGCAGCGGCCCGAGCTGCTTGCACGGCTCGCACCACTCGGCCCAGAAGTCGATGACGACCGGAACCTCGGTGGAGCGCTGCAGGACGTCCTGCTGGAACCCCGCCTCGTCGACGTCGAACACCAAGCGGGCACCGCTCGTGGGCGCCCGGCCCGTACGGGCGGCCTCGGCACGCGCCTGCTCCGCCTTCTGCTTCGCTTCCCCGGCCGCCTTCACCGCTGCGAGGTCGACGACTCCACTCATGGACATATTGCGTGGCTGCATGGGTCCATCCTCCCCCCTGGGCGGCCCGTTCCGAAAAGCGATCCGGAAAGCGGTGCGGTCGGCGATCTGATCGGTACTGCGGCGGGTGGTGCGGTCGGTGGTGCGGAAGGCGGTTCCGGCGGCGAGGCCGGGCCTTTCGCCGGGCACCGGCACCCCGTCCGCACACCCCGCCGGAATGCCGGTGTACGTCCGGGACCGCTGCCCGCCCGGCCCCGAGGAGGACCGCTGTCCGGCCCCGAGAAGGACCGTCGTGCGCGGCCATGGGTCCCCACCCATGGCCAGTGGTTATCGCTCTTACGCTACGACCCGTAGCGTAACTCGCCGCCGCCCCCGCGCAACCACCAGTTCCGGCCGCACGCCAAGTGATCTCCCTCACGGGAGGCGCCGTCCGTCCTCGTACCGGCCGGTATGGTCGCCCGCATGCACCACTCCGCCAGCCCCCGGAAGGGCCGCACGGGCCGCCCCCGTAGCGCCGAGACCGACCAGGCGATCCTCTGCGCGACCCGTGCGGCGCTCGTCGACCTGGGCTGGGGGCGGCTGACCATGAGCGATGTGGCGGCCCGCGCCGGCGTGGCCAAAACGACGCTCTACCGCCGCTGGGCCAACAAGAACGAGCTCGTCGTGGACGCCGTGGCGGTCCTTTTCGACGAGCTCGAACTCCCCGACCGGGGCTGTCTGCGGTCCGATATCGAGGGCGTGGTGCTGCAGTTCGGCGCGCTGCTGGCCCGGCCGGAGACCAAGACGGCGCTGATGGCCGTGGTCGCCGAGTCCACCACCGACGAAGCGCTGCGCGAGCGGATCCGCTCGGCGATCGTCGACCGCCAGAAGCGGCTGGTCCTGCTCGGCCGTTCGCGCGCCCAGGACCGCGGCGAGCTGCCCCCGGACACCCCCGGCGAGGACGGCGAGCGGGCGGCCGCCCGCAACATGGACCTGATCTTCGATGTGATCGCCGGTGCGATCGTGCACCGCACCCTGGTCAGCGGCGAGCCCGTGGACGCCGCGTGGGGGCGCGACTTCACGGCGCTCTTCCTCACTGGGCTGGGCGGCCTGGGCGACCAGGGCCAGAGCCCGTCCGGCCCCGGCCCCTCGGACCAGCACTGAGGCCGGGCGCCGCGCCGCGGTGCGGCAGCGGACACCCGGCCCCGGACCCGGTACCGGTCAGACCTGGTAGCGGTCCACCGCGAAGAGGTGCAGGTGCTCCGCCACCCACTCCGACGTCCACTTCAGGCCCTGCTCCAGCGAGACCTCCGGCCGCCACGAAGCCCACTCCCGCGCCCGGGAGTTGTCCGACAGCAGCCGCTCGACCTCGCTGCCGGCCGGCCGCAGCCGCTCGGCGTCCACCACCACCTCGGCCTCCCGGCCCGACGCCGCGATCAGCGCCTCGGCGAGCGCACCGATGGCGATCTCCCGGCCGGTACCGAGATTGACGACCTCGCCCAGCGCCCGGTCGCAGTCGGCCATCGCCAGGAACCCGGCCGCGGTGTCCGTGACATAGGTGAAGTCGCGGGTCGGGGTGAGCGAGCCGAGCTTGATCTGCCGGACCCCGGCGTGGAGTTGGGCCAGGATCGTGGGTATCACGGCCCGCGCGGACTGCCGCGGCCCGTAGGTGTTGAACGGCCGCACCACGGTCACCGGCAGTCCGAAGGCGTGCCGGTGCGACAGCGCCATCATGTCCGCGCCGATCTTCGAGGCGGAGTACGGCGACTGCGGCTGCAGCGGGTGGTCCTCGCCGATCGGCGCGGTCAGCGCCGTCCCGTAGACCTCACTGGTGGACGTGTGCACCAGCCGGCGCACCGCATGGCGCCGGCAGGCCTCCGCGACATTCTCCGTACCCACCACATTGGTCTGCACATACGCGCCCGGTGAGTCATAGCTGTACGGAATGCCGATCAGCGCGGCCAGATGGAAGACGGTGTCGCAGCCCGCGACCGCGTCCATCACCCGGCCCGCGTCCCGGACATCACCCGCGATCATCTCGACCGGTCCGCCCGGCACGAGATAGCGCGCCAGATTTCCCTTTTCGGCGTACGGCTTGTAATGGACGAACGCGCGTACCTCAGCGCCGGCTTCCACCAGCATGTCGACCAGGGTCGCGCCGATGAACCCTTCGGCCCCGGTCACCAGGACCTTGCGGCCCGTCCACTGCTGTGTGCTGCTGCTCATGCTGACTCCTTCATCGTGAGGTGGTGGGGGTACGGGAGCCGGCCAGTGCCAGCGTCTTGGCGGCCAGCAGGTCGGCGGCGCGCGCATGGGTGCCGGGGTCGGCGGCCGCGCCCATCGCGGCGAGCCGTCCGGGGTCGTCGAGAAGCGGGGTGACCAGCGCGTCCAGCCGCTCGGCCGAGGTCTCCGGATCGGGCAGCAGCAGCGCCGCCCCGGCGTCCGAGAGCACCCGCGCGTTATGGGTCTGGTGATCGCCCGGCGCATACGGATACGGGACGAGGACGGCCGGCATCCCGATCGTGGCCAGCTCCGCCACGGTCGCCGAACCGGCCCGGCACACCACGAGATCGGCTGCGGCATAGGCCAGATCCATCCGGTCCAGGTACGGCACGGCCTCGGCGACCGCCGCCCCGCCGTTGGCCGCCAGCTGGGCCCGGGTCTCCTCCAGGGCCGCGGGCCCGGTCTTGATCAGCAGCCGCAGGTCGCTGCGCGTCCGATAGCGGCCGGCCAGTCCGACCGCCGCCTCGGTCAGCCGGGCCGCCCCGAGGCTTCCGCCGTTGAACAACAGCAGCCGGGCGTCGTCCGGAACACCGAACGCCCGGCGGGCGGCGGGGCGCAGCTGCGCGCGGTCCAGCTCGGCGAGCGGGCCGACCAGCGGCATCCCCACCGTCTCGGCCCGCTCACCGCCCGCCAGATGCTCCCGGCTGCGGTCGAAGGCGAGGGCGAGGTGCGGGGTGAGCCGGGCCGCGAACTTGTTGGCCCGGCCGGGCACCGCGTTGGACTCATGGATCAGGCTCGGCAGCCCGGCCAGCCGTGCCCCGACGATCACCGGGGCGCTCGGATAGCCGCCCATACCGACCGCGACCTGGGCGTTCTGTTCCTTGAGGATCGCCCGGCACTGGCCGCCCGAGCGCAGCAGCGCGGCCGGCAGCAGATACCGTCGGGCGCCGAGTGCGGGATCGAAGGGGATCATGTCAACGGTGTGCAGCCGGTATCCGGCCTGCGGGATCAGCCGCGTCTCCAGTCCGCGTTCGGTCCCGACGAAGGAGATCACCGCATCGGGCACGGCCCGGCGGAGCGCGTCGGCGAGAGCGAGACCGGGATAGATATGGCCGCCGGTGCCGCCCGCACCGATCACGACAGAGAGTGGTGTGCGCATGGCCGCCACGCTCGCGATGTGCCCTAAGAAGCTTCTAAGAGAGGTGTTTGGCAGCCTATGTCCATGCCGCCCACCCC
This sequence comes from Streptomyces sp. NPDC048637, assembly GCF_040650675.1. Lineage (NCBI taxonomy): Bacteria > Bacillati > Actinomycetota > Actinomycetes > Kitasatosporales > Streptomycetaceae > Streptomyces > Streptomyces sp. NPDC048637. Next base: position 25,332 of record NZ_JBEZHQ010000025.1, on the reverse strand, counting down.
CGGGAACACCCCAGCCCCCAAGATCCTCGTCGTCGACGACGAACCGGAGGTGCGCGCCGCCGTCGAGGACGGCCTCGCCGTGGAGGGCTATGCGGTGCGCGGCGCCGCCGACGGCCTGGCCGCCCTCTCGGAGGTCGCCGCCTGGCAGCCGGACGCCCTCGTCCTGGACGTGCTGATGCCCGTCCTGGACGGTCTGGCCGTCTGCCGCCGGCTGCGCGCACTGGACGACCGCACCCCGATCCTCGTCCTGACCGCGCTGGACTCGGTCAGCGAACGGGTCGACGGGCTGGACGCCGGCGCGGACGACTATCTCGTCAAACCCTTCGCCCTGGACGAACTGGTCGCCCGGGTCCGCGCCCTGCTGCGGCGGGCGTCGGCCATGGCCGTGGAGGAGACCCAGCTCTCCTTCGGCGATCTGGTCGTCGACCCCGTGACCCGCACCGGCCACCGGGCGGGCCGTCCCCTGGAGTTCAGCCGCACCGAATGGGCGCTGCTGGAGCTGTTGCTGCTGCACCCGGGGCAGGTGCTGCCGCGCGAGGTGATCCTGGAGCGCGTCTGGGGCCGCGACTTCGGCCCGGACTCCAACTCCCTGGCCGTGTACATCGGTTATCTGCGCCGCAAGCTGGAGGCGGGCGGCGAGGCCCGGCTCGTCCACACCGTGCACGGGATCGGCTACCGCCTGGGCCACCCGGAGGGCACATGACCGGCACCCGCGGCCTGGGGGCCCGCTGGCGGCGCAGGCGCCCGCTGCGCGCCCGGCTGGCGCTGGCCGCCTCCTCGGCGGTGGCACTGGTGGCGGTCGGCGTCTGTGCGGCCGCGTTCTCCATCATCGACTACCAGATGACCCGTCAGCTGGGGCTGAACCTGACCCAGACGGCCACGCAGGCCATCCGGGAGCGCCACGACTGGGGCCCGACGCCCAGTGACACCATCTGCCGGTACCCGGCCTCGCCCTGTATCCAGATCGTGCCGTCCAACCCCGACAAGGACCCGCGCGAGCGGTATGTGCTGCCCGTCTCCGACGCCACCCGGCAGGTCGCCGACGGCCGGCGCGCGGCGTTCTACAGCAAGCTGACGGTGGCCGGCCAGCCGGTCCGGATGCTCACCACGCGCCTGGGGGGCAAGGACGAGGCGGTGCAGGTGGCCCAGCGCTCCGACACCGTCGACCGGGGCGTACAGCAGGCCGCCTGGGCGCTGTCCGCGGTCGGCGGCGCCGGCGTCCTGCTGGCCGCCGCACTGGGCTACTGGGTGTCCCGTACGGGCCTGGCCCCGGTCGCCCGGCTCACCGCCACCGCGGAGCGCATCGCCGCCACCCGCGACGCCCGCCACCGCATCGAACTCCCCGCGGGCCCGACCGCCCGGGAGGACGAGATCACCCGGCTCGCCACCAGCTTCAACACCATGCTCGGCGAACTGGAGCAGTCCGTCACCGCCCAGCGCCGGCTGGTCGCCGACGCCTCCCACGAGCTGCGCACCCCGCTGACCGCGCTGCGCACCAACGCCGAACTCCTGGCCCGCGCCGACCGTTTGACCGACGCCCAGCGCGACCGTGCCTCGGCCGCCCTGGGCCGCCAGCTGCGCGAGGTCACCACGCTCGTCAACGATCTGATCGAACTCGCCCGTGACGAGGAACCCCAGCCGCTGGTCGAGCAGGTACGCCCGGCCGCCCTCCTGGAGCATGCCGTGGGCGCGGCCCAGGAGCACTGGCCGGAGATCACCTTCACTGCCGCCGTCGACCCGGCCGCGGCGGGCACCGTGCTCCCCGGAGTGCCGCCCCGCCTCGCCCGGCTGCTGTCCAACCTGCTCGACAACGCCGCGAAGTTCTCCCCGCCGGGCGGCCCGGTCGAGACCGAACTCGCCTGCGTACCGGGCGCATTGGAACTGACCGTACGCGACCACGGCCCCGGCATCGAGGCCGCCGATCTGCCCCATGTCTTCGACCGCTTCTACCGCGCGAAGGCAGCCCGCGCCCTGCCCGGCTCCGGTCTGGGCCTGGCGATGGCCCGCCAGATCGCCCGCGCCCACAACGCCGACCTCACCGCCGAGCAGGCACCGGGGGGCGGGGCGCTCTTCCGGCTGCGGATGCCGCTGCCGTGACGCGGCCGGCGGACGGCGGGGCGGCGCCCGGCCGGCGGACGGCGGGGCGGCCGGGGCGGCGGACGGCGGGGCGGCCGGGGCGGCGGACGGCGGGGCGGCGCCAGGTCCTTTGCACAGGGGCGGGGCGGCAGGTAGGTCACCCGCCGCCCCGCCCCGGGGCTCTCCTCGGCCGGCCGGGCGTCAGAACCCGGCGGGCTCGGTGTAGACGCCCCACTCGTCGCGCAGGGCACCGCAGATCTCGCCGAGGGTCGCCTCGGCCCGTACGGCCTCCAGCATCGGCTCGATCATGTTGCTGCCGCCCCGTGCGGCCTCCAGCATCGTCTTGAGCGTGGCCTGCACCCGGGCGTCGTCCCGCGCCGCCTTCCGCGCCCCGAGCGCCCGTACCTGCTCCCGCTCGACCTCGTGGCTGACCCGCAGAATCTCCAGATCGCCGGTGACCGAGCCGTGGTGGCAGTTGACGCCGACGACCTTCTTGTCGCCCTTCTCCAGCGCCTGCTGGTACTGGAAGGCGGATTCGGCGATCTCGCCGGTGAACCAGCCGTCCTCGATGCCGCGCAGGATGCCGGAGGTGATCGGGCCGATCGGGTGCTCGCCGTTCGGCACCGCCCGCCTGCCGCGCTCCTTGATCTGGTCGAAGATCTTCTCGGCGTCCGCCTCGATCCGGTCAGTCAGCGACTCGATGAACCACGAACCCCCCAGCGGGTCCGCGACATTGGCGACGCCGGTCTCCTCCATCAGCACCTGCTGGGTGCGCAGCGCGATCTCCGCGGCCTGCTCACTGGGCAGCGCCAGGGTCTCGTCCAGGGCGTTGGTGTGCAGCGAGTTGGTGCCGCCGAGCACGGCCGCCAGGGCCTCGACGGCGGTACGGACGACGTTGTTGTACGGCTGCTGGGCGGTCAGCGAGACGCCGGCGGTCTGGGTGTGGAAGCGCAGCCACTGCGCCTTCTCGCTCGTGGCGCCGTACACATCGCGCATCCAGCGGGCCCAGATCCGGCGTGCGGCGCGGAACTTGGCGATCTCCTCGAAGAAGTCCAGATGCGCGTCGAAGAAGAAGGACAGGCCGGGGGCGAAGGTGTCGACGTCCAGCCCGCGGGAGAGGCCCAGCTCCACATAGCCGAAGCCGTCGGCGAGGGTGTACGCCAGCTCCTGCGCGGCCGTCGCGCCCGCCTCGCGGATGTGGTAGCCGGAGACCGAGAGCGGCTTGTACGCGGGGATGCCGCGGGCGCAGTGCTCCATGAGGTCGCCGATCAGGCGCAGATGCGGCTCCGGCTGGAAGAGCCACTCCTTCTGCGCGATGTACTCCTTGAAGATGTCCGTCTGCAGCGTGCCGTTCAGGACACCCGGGTCGATCCCCTGCCGCTCGGCGGCCACCAGATACATGCAGAAGACCGGTACGGCGGGCCCGCTGATCGTCATGGAGGTCGTGACATCGCCCAGCGGAATGTCCCGGAACAGCACCTCCATGTCGGCGGCCGAGTCGATGGCGACACCGCAGTGCCCGACCTCGCCCAGCGACCGCGGGTCGTCGGAGTCGCGGCCCATGAGGGTCGGCATGTCGAAGGCGACGGAGAGGCCGCCGCCGCCCGCCTTGAGGATCATCTTGTAGCGCTCGTTGGTCTGCTCGGCGTTGCCGAAGCCCGCGAACTGGCGGATCGTCCACGTCCGCCCGCGGTAGCCGGTCGGATACAGCCCCCGTGTGAAGGGGAACTCGCCCGGCCACCCGATCCGCTCGAACCCCTCGACCGAGTCGCCGGGCCGGGGTCCGTACGCCGGCTCGACAGGATCACCCGAAAGCGTGGTGAAGTCCGCATCCCGCTTACGGGCGGAGTCGTACCGAGCCTGCCAGCGGCGGCGGCCCTCATCGATCGCGTCAGCGTCCATACCTTGAATTTACTAGGACGTCCTACTACTTGTCGACGGGAGGGGCCCCTGAGTCGCCGTATGCGTTGCGGTGCTCACTTTCCGTAAGGGTGCCGGAGCGACGCAAAAAGCGCCCGTCCCTTGAAGGGACAGGCGCGTTCCGCAGGGTTTCAGGGACCGGCCGGGGCGGCGGTCAGGCCTTCACCGGCTCCGGGGTGTCACCGGCGATCAGCGGCTCGACCTCCCGCACCACCTGGCGCTCGACGAAGAACGCCGCGGTGGGGATGGTGCCCGAGATCAGCACCCACAGCAGCTTGCCGAACTTCCACTTGGCCTTGGAGCCCAGGTCGAAGGCGAAGACCAGGTAGATGATGTAGAGCACGCCGTGGATCTGGGAGACGACGAGGGTGAGGTCCTTGCCCATCCCGAAGCCGTACTTGAACACCATGCAGGTGCAGAGCACCAGCAGCATCACGGCGGTGACGTAGGCCATCGCCCGGTAACGGGTCAGGACGCTTCGCTTCATGCCCCGAGCGTAACCAGCCGTTCCGGGGCGATCTTCGCCGCCCCCCTGTGCACGCGGGCCCTATTCGTCCTGGAAGTCGTCCGCCGCCACCCGCAGCGGCCGCAGCAGCGCAAAGATCTCCGCGCACTCCTCGGAGTCGTAGGCCCCGAGCCCGAAGTCCATCGCCATCAGGTCGCGGGTGGCCGCGTCACACACCTCGCGGCCCTTTTCCGTGATGGTGGCGAGCGTGCCCCGCCCGTCGTTCGGATTCGGCCGCTTGGCGACGAGGCCGGACTTCACCAGCCGGTCGACGGTGTTGGTCACCGAGGTGGGGTGCACCATCAGCCGCTCGCCGATCTTCGACATCGGCAGCTCGCCGGCCTTGGAGAAGGTCAGCAGCACCAGCGCCTCATAGCGCGCGAAGGTCAGCTCGTACGGCTTGACCACCGCGTCCACCTCGGACAGCAGGATCTGATGGGCGCGCATGATCGAGGTGATCGCGGCCATCGAGGGCACGGCGCCCCATCGCTGCTGCCACAGTTCATCGGCGCGGGCGATGGGATCGAAAGCAAGGCTGAGCGGCTTCGGCACGCATCCGACACTACCCGGCGGTCATATGGTGGTCAGCCGCGTCTCACTTTTCGGTCCCGGACACCGGCCCGGCCGGTCCGCGCACCGGCCCGGCGGCTGCCCGGCCCGGCCGCGGCACCGTACGCCGGACCTCGAAGATCACCGCCAGCACACAGACCGCCCCCAGCACCCCCGCGGCCGGCATCACGGCCCGCAGCGGCGCGTACTCCGCAGCGACCCCGGCCAGCCCCATCGCCAGCCCCATCACCGTCATCCGCCCCGCCTGCATCACCGTCATCGCCTGGCCCAGCAGCTCGTCGGGGACCGCGGCGACGAACCAGCGGTCGACCCCGAAGTTGTACGCGATCCCGGTGCCGGTCAGCGCGAGCAGCAGCACCGCCCAGCCGAGCGAGGGCTGCGCGGCGAAGCCCAGCGAGGGCAGCACGGCGAAGACGCCCATGGGGAAGGTCAGCCGGGCACGGGCCCGCGGCCCGAGGAACGAACCCACCAGGCTCTCGGCGACCACCGCACCAATGGGCATGCTGCACATCAGCAGCCCCATACCGGCCGGCCCGGTGCCGAGCAGGCCGGCGTAGGGGACCAGCAGCGCCTCGGGGATCGAGACGAACGCCGGGGGCAGCCACGTCAGCAACAGCAGCGCCCGCACCCGGCGGTCGGCCAGCAGCCGCCGGCCCCCGCCGAGCGAGGCCCCCAGCAGCGCCCCGCGTTCCGCGCCCCGGGCCCCGGCCCGCGCCGGCCGCGCCAGGGTCCCCAGCCGCAGCAGCAGCGCCGACCCGAGGAACGCACCGGCGGTGAGCGCGAGCACCGCCGCCGGGGAGACCACCACGAGCAGCAGGCCGCCCGCCGCGAACCCGGCGAGCTGCGCGCTCTGGTTCACGATGCGGATCACCGACCGCCCCAGCACGAACAGCTCCCCCGCGCCGAGGATCTCCCCCAGCGTCGCCGCCCGGGTCCCCGCGAAGACCGGCGCGACGGCCGCGATCACACAGCGCAGCACCAGCAGCACCCCCACCGGCGTGCCCGGCGTCACCATCCCCACCGCCGCCAGCGCGCACAGCACATCGCAGCCGACCAGCACCCGCCGGGCCGGATACCGGTCGGCGACCGCCGACAGCAGCGTCCCGCCGACGGCGTACGGCAGCAGCCCCAGCGCGAAGGTCAGAGCGCTCAGCATCGGTGACGCGGTGAGCCGGAAGACCAGCACGGACAGCGCGATCTCGCAGACGACCACACCGAGGGAGGACAGCAGATGCGCGGCGAAGACGAACCGGAACTCGGGGACGGCGAACACGGCGCGATAGCCGTCCGGGCGGGGGGCACCGGCGTACGCTCCGGCATCGGCGGCAGCACCCGCATCAGGGCAGGCGGAAGGGTGGCCCGACGGCGCGGGCCCGGAAGGCGAGGGCATGTCCGCAGACTGCCGGACCCGGGAGCCGCCCCGTATTCTTTCGGCTCCAGCCGAATCCTGCGTCCGGGGGGAGCGTGCGGCCGTGCCGGTGAACATGCATTTCGGCGCCGACGACCTGCTCCGCATCCGGTTCGCGGTCTCCCCGCTGTGCGAGACCCATGAGGCCGTACGGACCCTGCGCCGCACCGACCGGCACGGCTATCACACACCGTGGCTGCGCCGGATGCGCGAGACGCTGGCGGGGCTGGACCTGACACCGCTGTGGCTCTTCATGCCGCCGTCGCCCCCGGGGGGCTACACCCCGGACTTCCTGGGCCGCCCGCCGGACACCCCGCTGGCCGGCTTCGACGAGGAGCTGGCGCGGCTGCGCGCCACCGATCCGGCCCTGGCCCGTGCGGAGATGGCCAAGTCGCTGGCGGGCCGGCCGGCGGCCGCGGAGTCGGCGCGCGGCCGGGCGGCGCTGGCCGATCCGGCACGGGCGGTCCAGGAGCTGGCCGATGTCACCGAACGGGCCTGGCGGGCGCTGCTCGCCCCGGACTGGCCGCGGCTGCGGGCGCTGCTGGAGGCCGAGATCGCCTACCGGTCGCGGCAGTTGGCGGGCGGCGGACTCCAGCGGCTGTTCGCCGATCTGCATCCGCGGCTGTCCTGGTCGGGTGACACGCTGACGGTCCGCACCCGTACCGACTTCGCCCAGATGCAGGATCTGGACGGCCGCGGAGTGCTGCTGCTGCCGAGCGTCTTCGTGTGGCCGGACGTGATCAGCGGTTTCGACCCGCCGTGGCAGCCCACCGTGATCTACCCGGCGCGCGGTATCGGCGGGCTGTGGGCCGAGCCGGCGGCGGGTCCGGCGCTGGCGCGGCTGCTGGGGGCGAACCGCGCGGCCGTGCTGGCCGCGCTCGACACACCGTCGACCACGACGGCCCTGGCCCACCGTCTCGGCCTGGCGCCGTCCTCCGTCTCGGGGCATCTGTCCGTGCTGCGCGACGCCGGTCTGCTGGCCTCGCGCCGCCACGGACATCAGGTGCTGTACGAGCGCACCCCGCTGGGGATCACCCTGGCGGCGGGCGGCTGACGCCCCGACGGGGCGCTGGGTGTGCTGTCCCGGGACCGCTCAGGCCCGCGGGGTGCCGCCCTCGGTGAGATACCGCTCCACGGTCTCGACCTTCGAGGTCAGTCCGTCGGTGACGCCGGGCCGGATGTCGGCCTTCAGCACCAGCGAGACCCGCCCCGAGCGGGCCTCGACGGCCGCGACCGCACGCTTGACGACGTCCATGACCTCGTCCCATTCACCTTCGATGGAGGTGAACATGGCGTCCGTACGGTTCGGCAGCCCGGATTCACGGACGACCCGGACCGCGTCGGCGACATATTCACCGACGTCCTCGCCGACGCCCAGCGGGCTCACGGAGAAGGCGACGATCATGCGCTCACGACGCCTTCCTTGCGCGCCCGGGCGGCGATCACGCCGGCCTCCTCCTCGCGCTTGAGGATCCGGTCCCCGAAGAGTCCGCCGAACGGCAGGATCGCCAGCACGAAGAAGAAGGCGACGCGCTTGACGGACCACTTGGTGCGGTTCCACACGTCCAGCAGCAGCACCACGTAGGTGATGAAGAGCAGGCCGTGGATCATGCCGAGCGGCATCACCAGGGAGTCGTAGTCGAAGGCCAGGCGGAAACCGGTACCGAAGATCAGCAGCGCCGGGAAGGAGATCGCCTCCGGGATGGAGGCCAGGCGCAGTCGGTGCAGGGCGGCGGCGGTCTTGATGTCCACGGGAACCTCGTTCGGGTGGCGGGCGAGGAGACTGCTTGTGCAAGGGTTCACAAGCTTTGCCCCATTGTTACAGCCGCCTCGGCGAGCACCGCGCCGGGGGGAGGCAAGGGGCCGCGGTCCCGCGGCCGGGAGGAGATTCCGGGCAATGTCAGGGACAAAGGGCCTGCCCCGCGCGGCCCCGGCCGACTACCGTCTGACCCGTGGCTCAGTTTCGGCTCCAGGGGAGCAAGGTGCTCGCCGTCGACATGACGGGCGATGCCGTCAAGGCGAAAAACGGTGCAATGGTCGCGTACGACGGCCAGATGTCGTTCAAGAAGATGTCCGGCGGCGGCGAGGGCCTGCGCGGCATGGTCACCCGGCGGCTCACGGGCGAGCAGATGGCCGTGATGGAGGTGAAGGGCCACGGCACCTGCTACTTCGCCGATCGCGCGAGCGAGATCAACCTGGTGGAGTTGCAGGGCGAGAAGCTGTTCGTCGAGGCCAGCAATCTGCTGTGCGCGGACGCCACGCTCCGTACGGGCACGACCTTCACCGGCCTGCGCGGCGCCTCCCAGGGCAGCGGCCTGTTCACCACCACCGTCGAGGGCAGCGGCCGGGCGGCGATCACGTCCCACGGCTCCGCGGTGGTGCTGCGGGTCACCAAGCAGTACCCCCTCCAGGTCGACCCGGGCGCCTATATCGCCCACACCGGCGACCTCAAGCAGCACTTCCAGTCCGGGGTCAATTTCCGCACCTTCATGGGAGAGGGCTCCGGCGAGGCCTTCCAGATCCGCTTCGAGGGAGAGGGCCTGGTCTACGTGCAGCCCAGCGAGCGCAACACCGTGGGCGGTGAGGTCTGATGCCGTTCACCCTGCTCAACTCCCGCATGGTGGAGGCCAGGATCGGCCCGGGCCAGCGGCTGTTCAGCCAGCGCGGTGCGATGATCGCCTACCGCGGCGAGGTCTCCTTCACCCCGAACATCCAGGGCGGCCAGGGCGGCGTCGGCTCGATGATCGGCCGCCGGATCGCCGGCGAGGCCACCCCCTTGATGACCGTCGAGGTCCCCCAAGGCCCTCATGGCCAGGGAGGTGCCCCCACCGCAACGGTCATGTTCGGCCACGGCGGCCACCATGTGCAGGTCGTCGACCTGACGGGCGAGACCCTGTACGTCGAGGCCGACCGGCTGCTGGCCTTCGACGGCTCGTTGCAGCAGGGCACGATGTTCATGGGCGCGCAGGGCGGGGTGATGGGCATGGTGCGCGGCCAGGTCACCGGCCAGGGCCTGTTCACCACGACCCTCAAGGGCGTCGGCTCGGCCGCGGTGATGGCGCACGGCGGCGTGATCGAGCTGCCGATCACGCCCCAGCGGCCGGTCCATGTCGACCCGCAGGCCTATGTCGCCCACCGCGGCGACGTCCGCAACAAACTGTCCACGGCGCTCGGCTGGCGCGACATGGTGGGCCGCGGCTCGGGCGAGGCCTTCCAGCTGGAGCTGTCGGGCCAGGGCACCGTCTACGTACAGGCGTCGGAGGAAAAGCTGTGACCGGTCCCGTCGTCCACGACATCCATTCGCTCCCCGCCGACGACAACGTCCATGCGTATGCCTTCAGCGTCGAGCTGGACGGCCAGTGGTTCCTGCAGAAGGGGAAGATGATCGCCTACTACGGGCAGATCGACTTCCAGGGCATCGGACACGGCCGTCTGGACCGCCTGATCGCCGGAAGTTTTCATTCGCCACTGCACGCCGCGGACTGGGTCGTTGCCGAGGGCCGGGGAAAGATGCTGCTCGCGGACCGTGCCTTCGATGTGAACTCCTTCGATCTGGAGGACGGCAACCTGACGATTCGCTCGGGCAACCTGCTCGCATTTCAGCCATCTCTGTCGCTGAAGCAGTCGATCATCCCGGGCTTTCTCACCCTCATCGGAACGGGCAAGTTCGTGGCCGCGTCCAACGGCCCGGTGGTCTTCATGGAGCCGCCGATCCGGGTGGACCCGCAGGCCCTCGTCGGCTGGGCGGACTGCCCCTCCCCGTGCCACCACTACGACCACCAGTACCTGCAGGGATTCCTGGGCGGACTGCGGGCGCACACCGGGATCGGCGGGGCGTCCGGAGAGGAGCACCAATTCGAGTTCGCCGGGGCCGGCACGGTTCTGCTGCAGTCGACGGAGCAGCTGATGCCGGAGCTGGCGACCGGCGCGGTACCCACCGAAGAGGGCGTTCCGGGCGGGGGCGGACACGTCCCACACAGTGGCTCACAACTGCCCCAGCTCCCCGGCAACCTCGGGAGCCTCCAGCGCCGCTTCGGGCTGTGAGCGGTACTCTGCGGACGGTGACCTCGAACGTCTGACCAACCACCGGCCCCGGCCGGACGAGGGACACCGCCCCCGGCATGATTAATTCACTATTCAACTTTTACGGGTAGAATTCACTCCATGACGACCGACAGCGACACCCCCTGGCTGACCGACCAGGAGCAGTGTGCCTGGCGCACCCACCTCGATGTCAGCAGGCTGCTGATGCACCAACTCGAGCGCGACCTGCAACCGTTCGGCCTGACGAACAACGACTACGAGATCCTGGTCAACCTCTCCGAGGCCGAGGACCGACGCCTCCGGATGAGTGACCTGGCCACCAGCACCCTGCAGTCCAAGAGCCGTCTCTCCCACCAGATCACCCGCATGGAGAACGCCGGTCTGGTGCGCCGTGAGAGCTGCGAGTCGGACCGCCGTGGCCTCTACGCCGTCCTCACGGACGAAGGCTGGGACACCATGCGCCGGGTCGCCCCGCACCATGTCGCCTCGGTCCGCAAGCACTTCATCGACCTCTTCACCGCCGAGGACCTCCAGTCGCTGCGGACCTCGCTCGGTCCGGTGGCCGAACACCTCCGCAAGGAGCGCGGCGGCCTCTGACCGGCCGGCCTCGGCCCCCCGACCGGGCCGAGGCCCCGTCGCCGGGCCGCAACGGGCTCAGCCGGCCACCGGCAGCCGCAGCTCGAACACCGATCCCGCGCGCACGGCCAGCGAACCGCCGTGCCGCACCGCGACATCCCGTGCGATGGCCAGCCCCAGCCCGGCCCCGCCGTCGTCCCGGGCCCGTGCGTCGTCGAGCCGTACGAACCGCTCGAAGATCCGCTCCCGCTCGCTCTCCGGCACCCCGGGCCCGTCGTCCTCGACCCGCAGCACCGTCCACTCCCCCTCGCGCACCACGGCGACCCGCACGGACGAGACGGCATGCCGCTGCGCGTTGTCCAGCAGGTTCGTCAGCACCCGCCCCAACTGACCGCGGGACCCCGCCACTTCCCCGCCCGCCAGCTCGCCGAGCCGCACCGGAATCCGGTCCGCGACCCGCTGCGAACTCTCCTCACGCACCATCGCCGCCAGATCCACCCGGGCCCCGCCCGGCCGCTCCCCCGCGTCCAGCCGGGCCAGCAGCAGCAGATCCGCCGCCAGCCGCTGCAGCCGCACGGTGTCCTCCACCGCGCCCGGCACATCCAGCAACTCCGGGTGCGCCACCCCCACCTCCAGCTGGGTGCGCAGACTCGCGATCGGGCTGCGCAGCTCGTGCGAGGCATCCGCGACGAACCGCCGCTGCCGCTCCACGGACGACTCCAGCGCCGCCAGCGTCTCGTTGGTCGTCCGGGCCAGCCGGCCGATCTCGTCCTTCGACGACGGCACCGGCACCCGCCGGCTCAGATCCGTACTCGCCGTGATCGCGGCCATCTCCCCGCGAATCCCCTCCACCGGCCGCAGCGCCCGCCGGGTCACCAGCCAGGTCACCCCCGCCACCACCACGAGCAGCAGCGGCAGCCCGATCAGCATGGCGTCCCGCACCGATCCGACGGCGTCCCGCTCCGCCGCCAGCGGCGACCCCGCGCGCACGGTCGCCTGCTCGCCACTGGTGTCCTTGGCCTCGACCGCCGCGAACCGGTAGTCGGCCACCGTCCCGTCGACGTCCGCGGTCCCGTCCCGGTGGTGGATATCGTCGTCGACCTCCCCCGGCTTGAGCCCACGCTCCTCGTCGTCGCCCTCGTCGTCCTCGTCCCCCGCCGGCGGCGCGACGCTCCCCGCACCCTGCGGTGTCTTCGCCACGCGCTTCCCGTCGACGGCCCGCACGTCCTCGCCGACCGCCAGCACCCGCCCGTCGTCAGCGGCGACCACCACCGGATGGTCATCGCCGTCCGGCAGATCCAGCTTGTCGTACGGCGTACCCGTCGCGATCTGCGAGGCCACCTCGCGCGCCGCGACCTCCGCCTGCAGCCCGGCCTGGTTCTGCAGATTGCCTTGCAGCACCAGCAGCACCGCCGTACCCGCCGCGATCAGCGCCAGCGCGACCACCACGGTCGCCCCGGCCGCCGCCCTCGCCCGTACCGAGCCCAGCACGCTACCCACCGGCCACCAGCCGGTATCCCGCGCCGCGCACCGTCACGATGTGGCCGGCGCCGAGCTTGCGCCGCAGTGCGCTCACGTACACCTCGATGATGTTGACATCGCCCTCGTAGGCGAAGTCCCAGACGTGCTCCAGGATCTCCGCCTTGGAGACCACCTCGCCCGCCCGCACCGCCAGCTGCTCCAGCACGGCGAACTCCTTCGTCGTCAGCGTCACTTCGACGCCGTCCCGCTCGACCCGCCGCGCGCCCTGGTCGATGGCCAGCGACCCCACCTGCAACACCGGCGGCGCGGTCCGGCCACGCCGCCGCAGCAGCGCCTTCACCCGTGCCACCAGCACCACATACGAGAACGGCTTGGTCAGATAGTCGTCGGCGCCGGTGTCCAGCCCCTCGGCCTCGTCGTACTCGCCGTCCTTGGCGGTCAGCATCAGAATCGGCACCTCATGGCCGGCCGCCCGCAGCGCCCCGCACACGCCGTAGCCGTTCATCCCCGGCAGCATGATGTCGAGCACGAGCAGGTCGTAGGTCTCCTCACTCGCCTGGTGGAGACCCGCCAGACCGTCGTGCACCACATCGACCGCATACCCCTCGGCCATCAGTCCCTTGGCCAGTGACAGGGCCAGCCGCTTCTCGTCCTCCACGATCAGGAGCCGGTAGGGACGGTGCGCGGCGGGACCGGGCGGGCGGTACTGCGAGACGGGCGGGTGCATGCGCTCACCATGCCATCCCCTTGCTGAAGCCCCCTTCAGGTGCCTTCAGGTCCCCTTCAGCTTCGTTCGGCCACTGTGTGGGCACAGCCGATCGCAAGGGGAGCAAACATGAAGCGCCATCTGATCATCGCCACCGCCGCCGCGGCCGCCCTCGTCGCCGGCGGTACGGTCACCGCCGTCGCGGTCAGCCACGACGGCTCCGGCAGCGCCCGGTCCGGCGCACCGGTCACGGCGCAACCGGCCGCCCACGACACGGGCTCCGGCACCGCCCAGGTGCAGGACAGCCGCTCCAGCATCCACCTGCAGGACGACGACGCCGACGGCCAGGAAGAGACCCGCGAGGCCCGCGCCGCCAAGGTGACCGCGCCGGACGCCGCGGCCGCGGCCCTCAAGGCCGTCCCTGGCACCGTGGCCGGGCTCGACCTGGACGCGGACCGTTCCGGCCTGGTCTGGGACGCGGATGTGCTGGGCAAGGACGGCAAGTCGTACGAGGTCACCCTCGACGCGGGCACCGCACGGGTGCTGAACCAGCACATCGACCACGACGATGACGACGACGCCCGCGAGCGCGCCGCCCTTCAGAACACCCGCACCGACGCCGGGACCGCCGCCCGTACCGCTGCGGCCTCGCACGGCACCGTGACCTCCATCGAACTGGACGACGACCACCGGGCCAAGGCGGTCTGGGAAGTCGAAACGGTCACCAAGGACGGCAAGGAGCACAAGCTGCTGGTGGACGCGCAGTCCGGCAATCTGAGCGCGGTTCCGGCGCATGACGCCGACGACGACGACAACGACGGCGCGGACGACTGACCCACCACTCCCCCAACCCCGGCCCCGCCCACGTCACCGTGGGCGGGGCCTTCGGTGTGGCTGGGGGTGCGGGTTTGCCGTGGGCTGGGGTGCGGGTTTGCCGTGGGCTGGCGCCGGTGCGCCTACGGGCGGTGGGTGGTGGGTCGGAGGGGACGCCCGGTAAGCCGTCCTCGGCGCGGGCGGCCCTGGTCCCTGAGGTTCCTCGCCCCGTTGTTCGCTCCGGGTCCTGCGGGCGGCTCACCGGACATCCCCTCCGACCTCCGTACGTGGGCGGCTGTCCCGCCGTACCGATCACCGTCACGACCATGCGCGGCACCTCTTGGCAGGGACCTGGCCAGGCCCCCGATCCTTGGGCGCGGCCACGTCTGGGCCGTGACGGACGGTGTCACCGGGCGGCAGTCGGCAACGCCGGACGGTTGGAGGGGATGTACCGGTGCCCGCCCGCAGGACTGGAGCGAACGCCGGGGTACTCAATCGCACGGAGCCGCGTCGCCCGCGCCGTGGGGGCACCTCCCGGCCGAAGGCTGGGGGAGGGTACCGGTGCGTCCCCTCCAACCCCCGCGGCAACCACAAACCCCGCAACACCCCAACCCCCACCACGCCGCCCCAGAAGCAAGTGACGGATCGGCCGCGCCACGAAGGGGCGCGGGGAACTGCGCGACCAGCCACAACACCCCCGCAGACAAACCACGCCACCCCGGGGGGGCACTGCCTCAGTCCCCGTTGGTCAGCCCGTCGACCAGTTCGTCCGCCGCCCGGTACGGATCCGTCTCGCCGGAGACGATGCGCTCGGCCAGCGCGTCCAGGCGGCGGTCCCCCCGGAGATCACCGATCCGTTCCCGCAGTGCCGTGACCGCGATGGTCTCGACCTCGTGGGCCGCACGGGAGCGGCGCCGCTGGGCGAGGACGCCGCGCTCCTCCATCCAGGCCCGGTGCTTTTCCAGCGCCTCGACGACCTCGTCGACACCCTCGCCACGCGCCGCGACGGTCTTGACGATCGGCGGCCGCCAGTCGCCCGCCGCACGGGATTCGCCGAGCCCCAGCATGTGGTTGAGCTCGCGGGCAGTGGCATCGGCCCCGTCCCGGTCCGCCTTGTTGACGACGTAGACGTCGCCGATCTCCAGGATTCCGGCCTTGGCCGCCTGGATGCCGTCGCCCATGCCGGGAGCGAGCAGCACCACGCTCGTATCGGCCTGGGAGGCGATCTCCACCTCGGACTGGCCGACGCCGACCGTCTCGACGAGGACCACGTCACAGCCGGCCGCGTCCAGGACCCGGATCGCCTGTGGCGCGGCCCAGGCGAGGCCGCCCAGATGGCCGCGGGTGGCCATGGAGCGGATGTAGACGCCGGGGTCGGAGGCGTGTTCGCTCATCCGGACCCGGTCGCCGAGCAGCGCGCCGCCGGAGAACGGGGAGGACGGGTCGACGGCGAGCACGCCGACCCGTTTGCCCGTCTTGCGATAGGCCGTCACCAGCGCGGAGGTGGTGGTGGACTTGCCCACACCGGGCGAGCCGGTCAGCCCGACCACATAGGCGTTGCCGGTGAGCGGCGCCAGGGCCGCCATCACCTCGCGCAGCTCCGGTGACGCCCCCTCCACGAGGGAGATCAGCCGTGCCACGGCCCTCGGCCGGCCCTGCCGTGCCTGTTCCACCAGCTGGGGGACGTCCACCATCGCCGCTCGGCTCCTTCGGCTCGCTCGTACGCGATTCGGCCCGCTCGTACGCACCGGCGTACGAGCTCTCGCTTACTTACCCGGTACGCGAATGATCAGCGCGTCGCCCTGGCCACCGCCACCACACAGCGCGGCGGCACCCACGCCACCGCCCCGCCGGCGCAGCTCCAGCGCGAGATGCAGCACGATCCGGGCGCCGGACATCCCGATCGGGTGACCCAGCGCAATGGCGCCGCCATTGACATTCACCTTTTCCGGGGACACCCCGAGGTCCTTCATCGACTGCACGGCGACGGCCGCGAACGCCTCGTTGATCTCGATCAGGTCAAGATCGTCGACGGCCAGGCCGTCCTTCTTCAGGGCGTGGTTGATGGCGTTGGAGGGCTGGGACTGGAGCGAGTTGTCCGGGCCCGCGACATTGCCGTGCGCACCGATCTCCGCGATCCATTCCAGGCCGAGCTCCTGGGCCTTGGCCTTGCTCATGACGACGACCGCGGCGGCGCCGTCGGAGATCTGCGAGGAGGTGCCGGCGGTGATCGTGCCGTCCTTGGCGAAGGCCGGCCGGAGCTTGCCGAGCGACTCCGCGGTGGTCTCGCCGCGGATGCCCTCGTCCTGGCTGAAGACGACCGGCTCGCCCTTGCGCTGCGGGATCTCCACGGGAGTGATCTCGGCCTCGAAGAGCCCGTTCTTCTGGGCGGCGGCGGCCCGCTGGTGGGAGCGCGCGGCAACCTCGTCCTGCTCCGGTCGGGCGATGCCCAAACGGGTGTTGTGCTTCTCGGTCGACTCGCCCATGGCGATGCCTTCGTAGGCGTCCGTGAGGCCGTCGTGGGCCATCGCGTCGAGCATCTCGACGGCGCCGTACTTGAAGCCCTCACGGGACTTCGGGAGCAGGTGCGGGGCGTTGGTCATGGACTCCTGGCCACCGGCGACGATGACGTCGAACTCGCCGGCGCGGATGAGCTGGTCGGCCAGCGCGATGGCGTCGAGGCCGGAGAGACAGACCTTGTTGACGGTCAGCGCGGGGACGTTCATGGGGATCCCGGCCTTGACGGCGGCCTGGCGTGCCGGGATCTGCCCTGTCCCGGCCTGGAGCACCTGGCCCATGATCACGTACTGCACCTGGTCACCGCCGATGCCCGCCCGGTCGAGTGCCGCCTTGATGGCGACGGCGCCCAGGTCGGCGCCGGAGAAGGTCCGCAGGGATCCCAGGAGCCGGCCCATGGGGGTGCGCGCTCCCGCCACGATCACTGAGGTGCTGCCGTTCGTGCCGTTCGTTGCAGACATGCGGTGCGGCCTTCCTTTGCAGGGAAGTTAACGAGGGTTCCCGTCAATGTACTGAGCGGTACCCGCCGGGTCACCGGCAAGCAGGTGTGATCGCGCGCACGTTGCGTAACCAGCCGTGTGGGCGGTGCACTGGAGCCATGCTGACGCGAATCGACCACATCGGGATCGCCTGTTTCGACCTCGACAAGACTGTCGAGTTCTACCGTGCCACGTATGGCTTCGAGGTGTTCCACACCGAGGTCAACGAGGAGCAAGGGGTCCGGGAGGCCATGCTCAAGATCAATGAGACGTCCGACGGCGGCGCCTCGTATTTGCAGCTTCTGGAGCCCACCCGCGACGACTCCGCGGTGGGCAAGTGGCTTGCCAAGAACGGCGAGGGGGTGCACCACATCGCCTTCGGTACCGCGGACGTGGACGGCGACTCCGAGGCAATCCGCGGCAAGGGCGTCCGGGTCCTTTACGACGAGCCCAGGACGGGTTCGATGGGGTCCCGGATCACCTTCCTGCACCCCAAGGATTGTCACGGTGTGCTCACCGAACTCGTCACCGCGGCGCCTGCCACCTCGACAGACCACTGACCTTCACCTTCCCCGGCCGGTAGAGTGCAGCCTCGGCCGGGGTACGGGAGTGGGGCTCGGTCCATACTCTGCCGATGATCTGACACCATTTCTTCGGAAGGGTCAGCTCCGATGGGCGCGAGTCCGGTACGACGTGACGTGTACGGGACGAGCGCCGCAGGACCGGAGACGGCCGCCACCATGACCAGGGGACGGATGGGACCGCGCAGTGCGGGGCAACGACCGCTACGAGGCTGACGACCACCTCTCGCAGTTCGAGGCCGAGATGGAGCGGCTGAAGACGGAGCGGGACAAGGCCGTTCAGCACGCCGACGACCTCGGCTATCAGGTCGAGGTGCTGCGCGCCAAGCTCCATGAGGCGCGCCGCAACCTCGCGACCCGCCCTGCCTACGACAACGTCAGTCATCAGGCCGAACAGCTGCTGCGCAATGCGCAGATCCAGGCGGACCAGCTGCGTACCGATGCCGAGCGGGAGCTGCGCGAGGCACGGGCACAGACCCAGCGGCTGCTGCAGGAGCAGGCCGAGCGGCAGTCCCGGCTGGAGGCCGAGCTGCACGCCGAGGCGGTCAGCCGCCGGCAGCGCCTCGACGAGGAGCTCAACGAGCGCCGGCAGACCGTCGAATCGCATGTCAACGAGAACGTCGCCTGGGCCGAACAGCTGCGGGCCCGTACGGAGTCGCAGGCCCGCCGGCTCATGGAGGAGTCCCGCAGGGAGTCCGAGCAGGCGCTGGCGGCCGCACGGGCCGAGGCACAGCGGCTGGCCGAACGCGCCCGGGAGCGGCTCGGCACCGAGGCCGAGGAGGCCCGCGCCGAAGCGGAAAGCATCCTGCGCCGGGCGCGTACGGACGCCGAACGGCTGCTGAACGCCGCCTCCAGCCAGGCCCAGGAGGCCACCGACCAGGCCGAACAGCTGCGTACCAGCGTCGGCACCGAGTCGGAGGAGGCCCGCCGGCAGGCCGCGGAGCTGACCCGCACCGCCGAGGCCCGCGTCCAGGAGGCGGACACGGCGCTGCGCGAGGCGCGCGCCGAGGCGGAGAAGCTGGTCGACGAGGCGCAGCAGAGCGCCACCAAGCGGCTGACGGCGGCCGAGTCGGACAACGAGCAGCGCACCCGTACGGCCAAGACGGAGATCGCCCGGCTGGTCGGTGAGGCCACCAAGGAGGCCGAGGCGCTCAAGGCCGAGGCCGAGCAACTGCGGTCGGACGCCCGCGCGGAGTCCGAGCGGCTGCTCGCCGAGGCGCAGGAGTCCGCGCGGTCGCAGGCGGCGGAGGACTCCGCGGCACAGCTGGCGAAGGCCGCGCGCACCGCCGAGGAGGTGCTGACCAAGGCGTCCGAGGACGCCAAGGCCACCACCAAGGCCGCCGCGGAGGAGGCCGAACGGCTGCGCAAGGAGGCCGAGTCCGAGGCGGACCGGCTGCGCGAAGAGGCCCACGACACGGTGGCGCAGCTCAAGGGCGCGGCGAAGGACGACACCAAGGAGTACCGCGCCAAGACCGTCGAACTCCAGGAGGAGGCACGGCGGCTGCGCGGCGAGGCGGAGCAGCTGCGCGCGGACGCGGTCGCCGAGGGCGAGCGGATCCGCGGCGAGGCCCGCCGGGAGGCGGTCCAGCAGATCGAGGAGGCGGCCGGGACCGCCGAGGAGCTGCTGGCGAAGGCCAAGTCGGACGCCGAGGAGACCCGTTCGGGTGCCGTCGCGGAGAGCGAGCGGGTGCGGACGGAGGCCATCGAGCGTGCCTCGGCACTGCGCCGCCAGGCCGAGGAGGCCCTGGAGCGGTCCCGTTCGGAGGCCGAGGAGCTGCTCACCGAGGGCGCCCAGGCCGCGGAGATGGTGACCACCGAGGCGGAGGAGTCCGCCGCACGGCTGCGCGCGGAGGCCGAGCAGGCCGCCGACGAGCGGCGCGCCGAGGCGCAGGACGAGCTGGACCGGCTGCGCACCGAGGCCGAGGAGAAGGTCACCGCCGCCGAGAGGTCGCAGCGCGACGCCCGCGCGGAGGCCGAGCGGCTGCGCCGGGAGACGCAGGAGGAGGCGGCCCGCCTCAAGGCGGAGTCGGCGGAGCGGCGCCGGACGCTGCAGCAGCAGGCCGAGGAGGAGGCCGAGCGGCTGCGCACGGAGGCCGCTTCGGATGCGTCGTCGGCGCGTTCCGAGGCCGAGTCGGCGGCCGTACGGCTGCGGACCGAGGCGTCGGCCGAGGCGGAGCGGCTCAAGGCGGAGGCCCAGGAGACCGCGGACCGGGTCCGTGCCGAGGCGGCCACGGCCGCCGAGCGCACGGGTGCGGAGGCGGCGCAGGCGCTGGCCGCGGCCCAGGAGGAGGCCGCGCGGCGGCGCCGGGAGGCCGAACAGCTGCTGGGTGAGGCCCGCGAGGAGGCCCACCAGGAGCGCACCGCGGCGCGCGAGCAGAGCGAGGAGCTGCTGGCGTCGGCCCGTACGCGGGTGGGCGAGGCGCAGGAGGAGGCCCAGCGGCTGGTCGAGGACGCGGACCGGCGGGCCGGCGAGCTGGTCGCGGCGGCCGAGCAGACCGCGCAGCAGGTGCGGGACTCGGTCGCGGGGCTGCACGAGCAGGCCGGTGAGGAGATCGCCGGGCTGCGTTCGGCGGCCGAGCACGCCGCGGAGCGCACCAAGGCCGAGGCGCAGGACGAGGCGGACCGGATCCGCAAGGACGCCTACGAGGAGCGGGAGCGCGCCTCGGAGGACGCGGCGCGGGCCCGTGCGGAGGCGCAGGAGGCCACGGAGGCCGCGAAGTCCCTCGCGGAGCGGGCGGTTTCCGAGGCCATCGAGGAGGCCGACGGGCTGCGCGCCGAGGCGGCCGGCGTGGTGGACGAGGCGCGCCGGGAGGCCCACACGGCGCGGTCCGAGGCCGCCGAGCAGGCCGACCAGCTCGTGTCGGAGGCGACCGCACAGGCCGAGAAGCTGGTGGCGGACGCCACGGCGAAGGCACAGCAGCTGCGTACCGACGCCTCGGACGCGCTGGCGGCCGGCGAGCAGGACGCGGCGCGGGCCCGTGCGGAGGCACGGGACGACGCGAACCGGATGCGCTCGGACGCCGCGGAGCAGGCGGACCGGCTGATCACCGAGGCGCGTACGGAGGCCGAACGGATTGTCACCGAGGCCACCGAGCTGACGTCTTCGGCGCAGGACGACGCGGACCGTACGGTCCAGGAGGCCCAGCAGGCCGCCGAGCGGCTGCGGTCCGAGGGCGAGCAGCAGGCACAGCGCCTGGTGGCGGAGGCGACCGAGACGGCGGAGCGGCTGCGGGCCGAGGCGGCCGGGGTGCTGGAGGACGCCCGCAAGGACGCGGACCGTACCGGCGACGAGGCGCGCAAGGCGGCCAACAAGGCGCGTTCGGACGCCGCGGAGCAGGCCGACGAGCTGATGTCGGAGGCCGCGACGGAGGCCGAGCGGCTGCGCACGGAGGCGGCCGGGACGACCGCGGACGCCGAGCGGGACGCGGACCGTACCCGGGCCGATGCCCGGGAGCAGGCCGACCGGATGCTCGCGACGGCCACCGCGGAGGCGGACCGGCTGCGGGCGGAGGCAGCCGAGACGGTCACCGCCGCGCAGGAGCACGCCAACCGCACCCGTAACGAGTCCGCGAAGCTCAAGGAGGACGCCGAGGCGGCGGCCGGACAGACCCGGACCGAGGCTCAGCAGGAGGCGGACCAGCTGCTCGACGAGGCGCGCAAGGACGCCGCCCAGCGCCGCGGGGACGCGGCCGAGCAGGCCGACCAGCTCGTCGCCAAGGCCCAGGAGGAGGCGCTGAAGGCGGCCACCGCCGCCGAGGAGCAGGCCGACACGATGGTCGGGGTGGCCCGCAAGGAGGCCGAGCGGCTGGTCTCGGAGGCCACCACCGACGGCAATGCGCGGGTGGAGAAGGCCCGTACGGACGCGAACACGCTGCTGGAGGAGGCCCGCCGCGACGCCACCGGCATCCGGGACCGCGCCGAGGAGCTGCGGCAGCGGATCGAGTCCGAGGTCGAGGAGCTGCACGAGCGGGCCCGCCGGGAGTCGGCGGAGACGATGAAGAACGCCGGCGAGCGGGTCGACAAGCTCATCGCGCAGGCCACCGCCCAGCAGGTGGAGGCCGAGGAGAAGGCCGACCGGATGGTGGCGGACGCGAACAGCGAGGCGAGCAAGGTCCGGATCTCGGCGGTGAAGAAGGCCGAGGGCCTGATCAAGGAGGCCGAGAACAAGAAGGCCGAGGCGGTGCGCGACGCGGAGCGCAAGCGCATCGAGGCCGAGGCGGAGGCCGCCCGCATCGTGGACGAGGGCAAGCGGGAGCTGGAGGTGCTGGTGCGCCGCCGGGAGGACATCAACGCCGAAATCTCCCGCGTTCAGGACGTTCTGGAGGCCCTGGAATCGTTCGAGGCACCCGGTGGGGGCGGGGAGGGCAAGGGCGGTGGTGTGAAGGCAGCCGCCGCAGCGGGCGCAACTCGTTCGAGTGGCAAGCAGTCTGAGGGGTAGCCACTCAAATGAGGGGTCATTCTCCAGATCAAACGGGCAATGACTCGATGACACGCCGTTGTGACCCCTAGGATTCTCCTTATCACCTCACCGGTCTCTTCGACAGGAACCCCATGAGCGACACTTCCTCCCCCTTCGGCTTCGAGCTCGTGCGGCGTGGGTACGACCGCGGTCAGGTGGACGACCGCATTACGAAGCTCGTCGCCGACCGCGACAGCGCGCTGGCCCGCATCACGTCGCTGGAAAAGCGGATCGAGGAGCTGCACCTCGAAACGCAGAACGCCCAGGCGCAGGTCAATGACGCCGAACCGTCCTACGCGGGCCTCGGCGCGCGCGTGGAGAAGATCCTCCGGCTCGCCGAAGAGGAGGCGAAGGATCTGCGCGAGGAGGCCCGTCGGGCCGCCGAGCAGCACCGGGAGCTGGCCGAGTCGGCCGCCCAGCAGGTCCGCAACGACGCCGAGTCGTTCGCCGCCGAGCGCAAGGCGAAGGCGGAGGACGAGGGCGCCCGGATCGTCGAGAAGGCCAAGGGCGAGGCGTCCACGCTGCGCGCCGAGGCGCAGAAGGACGCGCAGTCCAAGCGCGAGGAGGCGGACTCCCTCTTCGAGGAGACCCGTGCCAAGGCCGCGCAGGCCGCCGCGGACTTCGAGACCAACCTCGCCAAGCGCCGTGAGCAGTCCGAGCGCGACCTGGCCTCGCGTCAGGCCAAGGCAGAGAAGCGGCTCGCGGAGATCGAGCACCGCGCCGAGCAGCTCCGCCTGGAGGCCGAGAAGCTGCGTACGGACGCGGAGCGCCGGGCCCGCCAGACGGTGGAGACCGCGCAGCGCCAGGCCGAGGACATCGTGGCGGACGCGAACGCCAAGGCGGACCGGATCCGCAGCGAATCCGAGCGCGAGCTGGCGGCGCTGACGAACCGCCGCGACTCGATCAACGCGCAGCTGACCAACGTCCGCGAGATGCTGGCGACGCTGACCGGTGCGGCGGTGGCCGCGGCCGGTGCCCCCGGCGAGGACGAGACCGTCTCCCGCGGCGTCCCCGCCCAGCAGAGCCGCTGACCTCCCCCGGCTATCGCTGGGAGGTGCCCCCACCCCCAGCTCATGCTGGGTGGTGCCCCAGGCAGGTTCCGTTTCCGCTCAGCTGTTGCGCCCCCGTACCGCCTCCGTGGTGGTGCGGGGGTGCGGTGCGTACAGGGGGTCAGCCGGGCGGCCCCGCCCCGGTGGCAGGGGCCACCGGGCACGCCTAGCGTGCAGCACATGATCGAGCTCGAGGGGCTGACCAAGCATTACGGCGACAAGGTCGCCGTGGACCACCTCACGTTCACGGTGCGGCCCGGGATGGTCACCGGCTTCCTCGGCCCGAACGGCGCGGGCAAGTCGACGACCATGCGGATGATGCTCGACCTGGACAACCCGACGTCGGGAACGGTCCGGATCGACGGCAAGCACTACCGGCAGCTGAAGGATCCGCTCACCTACATCGGGGCACTGCTGGAGGCGAAGGCGGTGCACGGCGGCCGGAGCGCCGCCAACCATCTGCTGTGTCTGGCGCAGAGCAACGGCATTCCCCGCAGGCGGGTCGCCGAGGTGCTGGACAGCGTCGGGCTGAGCTCGGTCGCCAAGAAGCGCTCGAAGGGCTTCTCGCTCGGTATGGGCCAGCGGCTCGGTATCGCCGCGGCGCTGCTCGGCGACCCCCAGGTGCTGCTCTTCGACGAGCCGGTCAACGGGCTCGACCCCGAGGGCATCCACTGGATCCGCAATCTGATGAAGAACCTCGCCGGCCAGGGCCGCACGGTCTTCGTCTCCTCGCATCTGATGAGCGAGATGGCGCTGACCGCGGAGCATCTGATCGTCATCGGGCAGGGCCGGCTGATGGCGGACACCTCGATGAAGGACTTCATCCACCAGAACTCACGGTCGTACGTCCGGATGCGGTCCCCGCAGCAGGAGAAGCTGCTGGATCTGCTGCACGACGAGGGCATCGACGCGGTGGCCGTCGGCAACGGGTCGCTGGAGATCGACGGGGTCCCCGCCGACCGGCTGGGCGCACTGGCCGCCCGGCATCAGCTGGTGCTGCATGAGCTCAGCCCCCAGCAGGCGTCCCTGGAGGACGCGTTCATGCAGCTGACGGCCGAGTCGGTGGAGTATCACGCGCACGACGGCGAGCCGGTGCCGGCCCAGGCCGGGGCAGAGCGCCCGGGAGAGCCGCAGTCGGCCGGGGCACGACCGGGAGGACCGCAGCCGACCGGCTGGGGCGCGGACTGGCAGAAGAAGAGGAGCTGACGGATGGCGGCGCTCGGGCAGGTCATTCGGTCGGAGTGGACCAAGATCAGGTCGGTGCGGTCCACGGTGTGGACGCTGGGCATCGCCGTGGTGGTCACCATCGGGCTGGGCGTGCTGATCTGCACCCTGGCCAACAACGACTTCAACTCGATGCCGGCCCGGGACCGGCTGGCGTTCGACGCCACCAACATCAGCTTCGCCGGGATGGGGCTGGGCCAGCTGGCGATGATCGTCTTCGGGGTGCTGGTGGTCTCCAACGAATACAGCACCGGCATGATCCGCGCCTCGCTGGCCGCCGTACCGCAGCGCGGCACCTTTCTGTTCTGCAAGCTGCTGGTGTCCACCGCGCTGGTCTTCGTCGTCGGTCTCGCCACCAGCTTCGTGACGTTCTTCGCGGGGCAGGCGGTGCTCGGTGACCTCCGGGCGCACCTCGGTGATCCGGGCGTACTGCGTGCGGTGATCGGCGGCGGGCTCTATATGACGCTGATCGCGTTGTTCTCGATGGCGGTGGCCACGATGCTGCGCAGCCCGATGCTCTCGCTGGGCATCCTGATGCCGTTCTTCTTCCTGATTTCGAACATTCTCGGGAATGTCTCGGCGACCCGGAAGGTGGGCCGTTATCTGCCGGACCAGGCGGGCTCGAAAATCATGCAGGTCGTCGCGCCGGCCAACGACGAGGTCCCGTACGGCCCGTGGGGCGGGCTCGGCATCATGATCGCCTGGACGGTGGTCGCGCTGGTCTGCGGGTTCGTGTTGTTGAAGAAGCGCGACGCGTAGCGCTGCGCTTTGCTTTCGGCTCACGTTTTTGGCTGGCCCGCCGTGGGTGTTGCTCGCCGTTGCGCCTGCGGCGGGCGGGGTCCGCTGCGCGGGGCTGTGGGTGCGGTGACGGGCCGGAGGGGCTTGGTGTGTGGACTGCTTCGCTTGACGTCCACACACCAAGC